>NZ_JBQKJP010000012.1:0-60423 GCF_052117205.1 Candidatus Agathobaculum pullicola
CCTGCGCTATGGCGTGTCCATCTGTGTGGCTGGCGCCACCAGCTCCGGCAAAACCACCGTGGCGGGCTGGCTCATGTCCACCATTCCCGACCGCAAGCGGATCTTCACCATCGAGGACGGCTCCCGTGAGCTTCAGCTCATCCGGGAGCAGAACGGCAGGGTGGTCAACTCCGTCGTCCACACCCAGACCCGCGACAGCGAGAACGAGCGGCAGCGCATCGACCAGATCGCGCTGCTGGACATCGCCCTTCGCTTTAATCCCGACATCATCGCCGTGGGTGAGATGCGCGGCCCGGAGGCCAATGCCGCCCAGGAGGCCGCCCGCGTGGGCGTGGCCGTTCTCACCACCATCCACTCCAGCTCCAGCGAGGGCACCTATCGCCGCATGGTATCCCTGTGCAAGCGGGCCGTGGACACCCCTGACGATACGCTCATGGGCTATGTCACTGAGGCATATCCCATTGTGGTCTACTGCCGCCAGCTGGAGAACAAGGAGCGCCGCATCACCAACATCTCCGAATGTGAGATCCTGCCGGATGGGAGCCGCCGGCTTCACAAGCTCTACGAGTACAATATCACCGAAAACCGTCTGGAGGGCGACCGGTTCATCATTGAGGGACACCACCAGAAGTGCGAGGAGATGTCCGAGAGCCTGCAGCGCCGCTTTATCGAGAACGGTATGCCCCGCGGTGAGCTGGAGCAGTTCATCCAGAGAAAGGAGGAAACTGCATGACAATGATCCAACTGATCGCCTGCATTGGCATGATCGCCGGGCTTTTTATGGTGCTGGGGATCTCCCCCGCAGAAATGAGCGACAGCATCTTCTCCCGGCTGACTGCTGCTCCCGGCAGCATCCGGGCGGATATCAACGAGACGACCAAGCGAAAAAAGGCCGGCTTCTTCCGCCGGGAGATCACGGAAGCCCAGGCGGTGCTGGCCGCATCCGGGCGTGAGGGGAAGTTTCCCATGGTGTGCATGGCCTCCCTGGTGCTGTTTGCCCTGGGCGCCTGCATCGCCATTCTCGCCGGAAATGCCTTCCTTGTCCCTGTGCTGGCCGTCGGATTTATGCTGGCGCCGTTCTGGTATGTCAAGCTGACAGCCGGCAGCTTCAAAAAGGATGTGGCCGCAGAGCTGGAAACGGCGCTGTCGGTCATCACCACCGCCTATCTGCGCACGGAAAACTTCCAGCAGGCGGTGGAGGAAAATGTCCGATACCTGCACCACCCGGTGCAGGAGGTGTTCCAGCGGTTTCTGACCCGCATCAAGCATATTGACCCGGACATGGACGCCGCACTTCACGACCTGAAATACGCCATCGACAATGAGGTGTGGCAGGAGTGGTGCGAAGCGGTGATGGCGTGCCAGACAGACCGCAGCCTGAAAAGCACCCTGACGCCCATCGTCAGCAAGCTGTCGGATATGCGAGTGGTCAACGGAGAGCTGGAAAATCTGGTCTTCGGCCCCCGCAAGGAGTTCGTCACCATGGCAATCCTGGTGCTGATCAATATCCCACTGGTGCGGTTCATCAACACCGATTGGTACCACACCCTGGTGGACACCATCCCCGGCCAGATGGTCATCGCCGTCTGCATCGCAGCCGTATTCGTGTCCTTTGCTTTTGTGGTGAAACTGACCCAGCCTATTGAGTATCGGAGGTGAGGAAATGGGCGTACTTTTATTCCTGTTCGGGACCGCGCTGGCCGCCGGACTGTATTTCGTCCTCGCCGACCTTCTGAAGATTCCCAGACTGGCCACGGAACGGGCGCTCATCTCTGCCGGACGGCGGGAGCGGAGCCTGGTCAAAGCTCTGGAGGCGCTGATCCTCGGCTGGGCACTGAAGCTGGCACCGCTGATCCGAATGGACGAATACAAATACCACCGGCTGGAGAGCAAGCTCACGGCGGCAGGGCTGGATATGACGCCCCAGGTCTACATGGCTTATTCGATCCTGAAGCCCTGTCTCATCCTGCTCGGCATCATCCCGTGCCTGCTGATCCTGCCCATTCTGATCCCTCTCATCGTGGTGCTGGCCGTGCTGACCTGGTTCAAGGAAAGCCGCCGGGCGGATGAGCTGGTCAAGGCCAGAATGGAGCTGATCGAGGGCGAGCTGCCCCGGTTCGTCGCCACCATCCACCAGGAGCTGGCAGCCAGCCGGGATGTGCTGCGGATTCTGGAAAACTACAAGAAACACGCCGGGCCTGACTTTGGTCGTGAGCTGGATGTGCTGACGGCTGATATGCGTTCCTCCTCCTATGAAGCGGCGCTCATCCGCTTTGAGGCCAGAATGGGCTCCGCCATCATTTCGGACATCGTTCGAGGCCTCATCGGCATCCTGCGGGGTGACGACGGGCGAATGTACTTCCAGATGCTGTCCCACGATCTGAAGGCATTGGAACTGCAGCGCCTCAAGGCCAAGGCCGCCAAGATCCCGCCCAAGATTCGGGTGTTCAGCTTCATCATGCTCATGTGCTTCATGATGACCTACATCGTCATCATCGTGTACCAGATCGTCAATTCTCTGGGAAGCCTGTTCTAAAGGAGGTCGCCATGAAAAAAATACTGAAACGGCGCTCCGGCGAAGGCTATATCGATGTATGCGTCCTGGTGGTGTGCGCCATGCTGGTGCTGGCGCTGGTGGTTCGTGTGCTGCCGGTCTATATCACCAAGCAGCAGCTGGATACCTATGCCGTGGAGCTGGTGCGCGAGGCGGAGATCGCCGGCCGGGTTGGCACGGAGACCACCCGCCGGGCCGCGGCGCTTACCGACAGCACCGGACTTGACCCCGACATCCGGTGGTCCACCACCGGACGCATCCAGCTCAACGACGAGGTCACCGTGACCCTGACGCTGGAGACGGACATCGGCCTGTTCGGAGGGTTTGGCTCGTTCCCGATCACGCTGACGGCTTCCGCCACAGGCAAGTCGGAGGTGTATTGGAAGTGAGCAGCGTGCCGCTGCACCCAGTTCGCGCACCAGGAGCCGGAATAATCGGGCCCGTATGCCCGCGATGAAAGTTGGTGAAACCATTGAAATGCAAGCATATCTTTCGCCGTCGCTCCGGCGAGGGCACCCCCATGATCCTTGCTATCATGCTGGTCTTGCTGATGCTGTTCTGCGCCATTGCCGAGTTCAGCCGGCTGTGGATCATTGCCCAAGGTGTAAAGGAGGCCGCGCAGCAGGCGGTCATTTCCACCGTCAATGACAACTATGACGATGTGTACCACGCCGTCCGCGAGGGATACGCCGCGGGCTGGTATCCGGACGGCACAGGCCGCTGGGATGAGAGCATCGACACCGGTGATGTGTACGGCCAGCTCTCTGAAACGCTCGGCCTGGAAAATACAGCGGGCGGGTATCAGAAAATTTCAGGCGGCGAGGTGGAATATACCATCTCCGACCTGTCCGTGGTTCTGGAAAATAACAGCCTCGGTTCCGGCCAGAGCGAGGGATATACCGCGCTGGTGGAGATCCATCTGGTGGTGCCCGTCCGGTTTCTGGGGAATCTTTTGCCCGCCGCCAGCATGACTTTGCACACAGAGGCCAAATATGTGCCTCTCTTCTGATCCATCCGGTCTTTTCAATAGACTTCCACATGAAAATGTGGTATTGTCCCATTAACAAGTAATACACCAAGGAGGCATACACCATGACAGATAAGACAAAGAGGATCGTCCTCATCGCCGTCTGCTGCCTGCTCTGCGTTGCGGCAGCCATTGGGATCGCCGCCCGGTTCGGCGGCAATGCCGAGATTTCTTCCGGTGTGGTTTCCGATGACTCCACCCAGAGCGGTGATCCCAATGTGGATATCGACAATAACGGCCAGACTGATCTGGATGTCAAGGTGGAAACGCCGGACGCATCCGAAACCGATCCCGCCCAGGGCGCGGACTCCAGCGGCCTGGAGCAGACCATCCAGGCAGATCCCGTAAAGCCGGAATCCCCCGAAAAACCGGAAGCGCCCGCCGGCACCACCACGCTGCCGGATGACCACGACGGAGCGGATGTGCCGGAGGAGGAGCGCAAGACCGAAGATGAGGCGCCGCCCACCTATGAGGAGACTCCCACAGTGACTCCTACTGAAACGGAGCCTGCCGCGGGAAGCACCAACAGCTCCGGTCAGGTCTATGTACCCGGCTTCGGCTACGTGGATAACAGTGGTGAGAACACCGGTGTTCAGGACAACAGTATGTATGAAAACGGAAATAAGATTGGCGAGATGGGCGGCGGTAATTGACCCCCTCATCCGCAATAACGGCGCAGTCGGAAGTGACTGCGCCGTTTCTATTTGAAAAAATCGGAAAGGAGGGCACCTGTGAAGCGAATCCTTGCTCTTATTCTCTCTGCTGTCCTGATGCTGTCCATCGCTGTACCTGCCTACGCAACTGGAGATGAAAACATTGACGGCGGTGGCGGCAACATGGGCAGCGGAACATCTACAAGCTATTGGAATCCCGGCATGGATGGCGTCCGTGTATCCGTAATCAATGTGGACAGCCATGCCGTAGTGGGCAATGTGATCGATCTGACCAACAAAACACCCGCATCGGGCGTTATCCATTTCGGCAAAGTCAGCAAGCTGTCCTATAACGCCGGACGGAGTCTCTCTCCGGTAGTGGGAAACTACAGTTATATCAATCCCTCGCAGAGCCTGCCCCGCATCATCTCCTCCGGCAGCTATCCGGCCAGCATTGATGCCATCCGCAGCTACTTCACCGATGAACAGGTCATCCGAGCCATCGCTGGATATGTGGGGATGGACTTCGATACGCTGATCTGCGGCGATTACAAAATCGTCATCGAGCCGATTGCGTATCTGGTCTATAACGGCGCCAACTACGCTATGACTGCCACCGAGGCCGCTTTGTACGACCAGGTGGTCAGCGGCAACTTGCGCTATTGGATGGGATCGCTGACCCATCAGAATCTCCCGCTCGCTATCTTTCTGGAGGAGGCCGACCTCGGGTATCCCGCCTGGTCAGGCAGCGCTACCAGCAAGGTCAGTAACGAGCAGATCATCTCCTCGCTGGGGATCGGCATCGTCCGCTTCAACGATGAGGTGGAGGAACCGGAGGTGGATGAGTTTGACTACGAATACCGGGTGGACACCGATGTCATTACCTCGGTGGAGGTGTCCGGCGGGCAGTCAGACCCGGACAACCCGGTCACCGTGCAGTTTGTGATCGAAGGCAGCACCTATACCGTCAGCAATGTCTACTATCCGGACGGCGACAGCCAGCTGGTCTGGGTGAAGTGGCATACCCCCGATGAACCCTGTGTCTGCACCATTCAGGTCAGGGTGTTGGGCGGAGGCACGGCGCAAAGCACCATCACCGCCAACATCGTGGATCTGGACGGCAACGACCCGCCCAATCCCGTGGCCGATGACCGAAACGACACCTTCACCCTCGCGGATATCCCGGAGAAAGAAGAAGTGTCCTCCGCCTCTTGGGGCATCTGGTCTCCTTGGTGGCAGGAAAATTGGGTGTGGGTTGAAAACTGGGAGAAGTGCTGGCACACGGATCGGTGGACGGACAGCGAGGGCAAATCCCACACGGACCGCTGGTACCACTGGGTGGACAACGGCTGGTGGGAGGATCAGGGCTGGTGGGAGTTTGACTATAACGCCTACACAGCCAGCCTGACGGCAACCATGGTCATCACGCCGGACAGCCTGTCGCCCACGGCATCTTCCTCTGCGCTCAAGAGCGGATACGGCATCCAGCAGAGCGTTACGGCCAGCGTCAGCACCACGCAGAGTTCTGCCGTGACTGCGGCGCAGAATGCGGTGACCTATTTCCCGGAGTTCAACTACGAAGGCTTCTGGAGGCTCCTGGATCGAAGCATCAGCGGCAAACGCTCCACCTTCACCTTCAAGGACAACCCCTACAGCACCTATAACCGGCCGACCCATTTCACACCGATATGGTATCCCGATGGAAGCTATACGCCGTACACCTGGCTCCTGGACTGCTGGACGCCCGCAGGAATGCTGTCGCTTAACCTGACGGACTCCCTCCGGATTTCCGGCGACCTTTGGGAAGACTGGCATATCGCCCCCACAACTTAATAACACAATGGAGGAAATCTATGCGTAAATTCAACTATAAGCGCCTGATCGTTATGCTTGTCGTGGTCTTGGCAATGACTTGCCTGATGGCGACCACGGCTTTCGCCGCAGGTACCGGCGATGTGGCCGGCGCGGTGGAGAGCACCTGGTCCACTGCATCCACCCAGATCAAAACGGTTGTGGACAATGTCGTGTTTCCTGCCATCGACCTGGTTCTGGCCGTCTTCTTCTTCGCCAAGCTGGGCACCGCCTATTTTGAGTACAGAAAGTCCGGTCAGTTTGAGTGGGCGGCGCCCGCCATTCTGTTTGCGTGCCTCGTCTTTACCCTCACCGCCCCCATGTATCTCTGGAGCATCATTGGCATTTAAGGAGGGCATA
Source organism: Candidatus Agathobaculum pullicola (assembly GCF_052117205.1). Taxonomy (NCBI): domain Bacteria; kingdom Bacillati; phylum Bacillota; class Clostridia; order Eubacteriales; family Butyricicoccaceae; genus Agathobaculum; species Candidatus Agathobaculum pullicola. Next base: position 6,446 of record NZ_JBQKJP010000012.1, read on the forward strand.
TGAACTTTTTCGAGCAAGAGCTTCATAAAATCGTTGCCCCAAAGTATCCGGACGCCACCTATGTAGGCCGGGCCTGCTATGTGCGTCTCGATGAGTTGAATCGGGCAAAGATCCAGTTCGTCACGGGGATCGTCGCAAATCAATACCATGCCCTTCGCATTTCCATTCTGAATCGGAACGAAGGCCAGGTGGATGTGCTGCTTCTGAATCTTTCCGACATCCTCGGGAAAAAGCAAATCGGCAACCCGAACTTCCGCAATGGGATCAATCCCTACATCTGGGATGACTACGGGAAAGCGGATTGGTATGTCTACCATCCCAACAGTCAGGACTACCAGCAGCTCACGGATGCGGTATCGGATTATCTGGAGGTGTTTCAGGAGCAGAGCCAGACCGCTGACCCTCAGTGGCAGCAGACCATGTAAAGAACTGACCCAGGGGCCGTACCAGCTGTACGGCCCCTGGCCTTTTATCCCAAGCAGTTGGTGCGGCCTCACCCCGAAAAGAGGTGAACGAACCATTGTTTATTTGGGATTTTGTTGCCGACACCATCCTCGGTCAGATCGCGGATTGGATCTACGGCCAGGTCATGGGCTTTCTCGGAAACTTTTTCGCCGAGATGGGCAACATGGGCGTCGAGTTGTTCGAGCTGAGCTGGGTGCAGAGCATCGTGCTGTTTTTCTCCTATCTGGCCTGGGCGCTCTATGTGACCGGCCTCGTGGTGGCCTGCTTTGAGTGCGGCATCGAGTATTCCTCCGGCAGAGGGAACCTCAAAGAAACTGCTCTGTGCGCCATCAAAGGCTTTATGGCGGTGAGCCTGTTTACGGTTGTACCGGTTCGGCTCTATGAGCTTTCCGTCACATTGCAGGCAAGCCTCACCGCAGGAATCACAGGATATGGCACCTCCATCGGTGAGGCGGCGACCGAGATTGTGGATTCACTCAGCGGCATTGATTCGCTGACTGGAATGACCACCGGCTCATACTTCGGCTTTGCTTCCATCACCAGCCCAATCATGCTTTTATTCTGCATCATTCTGATGGCCTACGCCGTGATAAAGGTCTTCTTCGCAAACCTAAAGCGCGGCGGCATTCTGCTCATTCAAATTGCAGTGGGCAGTCTCTATATGTTCAGCGTCCCACGCGGTTATACGGATGGTTTCATCCAATGGTGCAAGCAGATCATCGGATTGTGCCTGACCGCTTTCCTGCAATCCACCATTCTCATCGCCGGTCTCATGGTATTCAAGGACCATGCGCTGCTTGGCCTCGGCCTGATGCTGTCCGCCGGCGAGATCCCCCGTATTGCCGGCGCCTTTGGTCTGGATACCACCACAAGAGCCAATATCATGTCTGCAGTCTATACCGCTCAGGCTGCGGTCAATACCACAAGGACCGTTGTTCAGGCGGTAGCCAAATGAAGATGCTGACAATGGGCAGCTTGTTTGACGGGATTGGCGGTTTTCCCCTGGCTGCGGTTCACAACGGCATCGTACCTGTGTGGGCAAGTGAGATCGAAACCTTCCCCATCGAGGTGACGCGGCTTCGATTTCCCGATATGGTTCATGTGGGCGACATTACAAAGCTTGACGGAGCAAAGCTGCCGCCGGTGGATATCATCTGCGGCGGCTCTCCCTGTCAGGATCTGTCCGTGGCCGGAGCGAGAGCCGGGATCTTCGGTGAACGCTCCGGCCTTTTTATGGAGCAGGTTCGAATCGTAAAGGAGATGAGAGATGCAGATAGACAACGAGGCCGAGCAGCTCTCAATATACGACCTCGATTTATGGTGTGGGAAAATGTGCCCGGAGCCTTCTCCAGCGGAACACCAAAAGGAGAGGATTTCCGGATCGTCCTCGAGGAGATCGTCCGAATTAAAGTCAGTGGTGTTTCAATCCCTCGACCTGACACCGGGCGCTGGGAACCTGCTGGGCGAATTCTATTGGGAGCTGATTTCTCCCTGGCGTGGAGATGCCTTGACGCTCAATACTGGGGTGTCCCCCAGAGAAGAAAAAGAATCTTCCTTGTCGCAGATTTTGCAGGACGATCCGCCGGACAAATACTATTTGACCAGGAAAGCCTGCCTGGGCATCCTGCGCAGAGCCTTTGAACGCGGGAAAGAGCTGCCCCGAAAACTCAATCGTGCGCTGGAGATCCAGTCTGGGGTTGCTCCGCCGGATGGCAGATCCACCCCGCTGGAGGCATACCATATCAACCAGCGTGATGAAGGCATCGATCTGCACGGAGTTTCCGGTGCCCTGATGGCGACAAACAATATGCAGATGCAGACCTTTGTTACCCAGCCGGACGATGCGGAAATCGAAGGGTTCGATGGCTATAACGGTGATCTGACCGGCTCAGTCGCGGCCACCCTGGGCGTGAACTGCGGGATGTCCACCAGCCGCAATGGCCTTATACAGCCGATTGCCTTTGCCGCAAACCAGCGGGATGAGGTCAGGGATCTGCACGATGTGGCCGGAGCGTTGGGCGCCCAGCCAGGAATGAAGCAGCAGACTTTCATCGCGGAGGGTGTCGTGGCCAAAGGCAACGGCGATTGTTTTCTGACGCCGGAACGGCACACATCTCTGAGTGCAGGCGGCGGTCAGGCCGGTCAGGGGTATCCCTGTGTCCTGACTGCTGGCTTCTCTGCCGGGGCAGGAGCCTCTGCCGGAAGCATCGGCTACGGCGAGGAGCTTGCCCCCACCTTGAAAGGCAGCGCCAGCGGAAACTGTATGCCATCCATCTTATGCCTGAACGACCAAGGCGGCAGCGTGATGGAGTGCAGCCTGGACATCACAGGGACGCTTCGGGCCCAGGAACATGGGCATCAGCCCTTGGTCTACGAGAACCACGGCATTGATTCCCGCTACACCGGCCCCCATAAAGTGGCGCCTACCATGTCCGCGCGGTATGGTACAGGCGGAAACAATGTCCCGCTTGTGGAGCAGGAACAGGTATTCTGCATCACCGGCAATGCTATTGACCGGCAGCCTCAAAACGGCGGCAATGGGATCGGATACCAAGCAGACCTCGCCTATACGCTGACTGCCACCGATCACCATGCCGTGTTCAGCAGACAGCGAGTCGACATTTTCAAAGATGGAGAGGTAACAAGCACTCAAAGCGCACGCCAGCACAAGGATGCCACGGATCTGGTGCTGCAGGGTACAGATCAGCCAAGGCTCATCCGCAGGCTGACACCTCTGGAATGTGAAAGGCTCCAAGGTTTTCCGGACGGTTGGACTGACATTCCCAACGCCTCTGACTCTTCCCGGTATAAGGCACTGGGCAACAGCGTGGCCATTCCGTGCGTGGACTATGTCCTTTTTGGCATTGCTCTGGTGCTTCTCGCCGGCTGAGCCGGGCTTGTTGCTTATGCTTCGTTTGCAGCTTGCTTCTTCGTTGGGTTCTGTGAATAGCTATTTGCCGCCGGGCGCAGTATGCTTTGCTCACAAAATCAGAGAAAGGAGTAACCCATGGAAGCAAAGAAGAATCTCTGCGGAATGATCCCGGAAGAACTGCACGCCAGAGCTGTGGCAGAAAAGGAACAGCTTGGCCTCAAGACTCTGGGCGAGTATGTGGAGCTGATACTCAAAGAACACTTCGAAGGAGGAGGAATCACTATGGCAGAAACCAAGACTCTCGCATTCAAGATCACCGAGGAGCTGGATCAGCGGCTGAAGGACTTCATTGCCGCAGAAAAAAAGCGCGGCAGAAAAATCACGCAGAAAGAATTCGTCATCGGTCTTATCGAGCAGGCGCTGGCTAAGTACGAGGCGCAGAATCAGCCCGCCGAGATGACCGAAGAATAAAAATGCCGCACCGGCCGCTGGGGAGCATATCCCCGGCGGCTTGTTTTTTGGAGGTGAACCACCCTGTATATCTACCCCGACAATCTGACTGCCAAGGCCATGCTGTGGCTTTGGGAACTCAGGGATGTGGGCGTCATTGTCGTAGGGCTTTTGGTCTCTATCCTGGCGCTGACACAGACCGGTATTTTTATCCCGCTGGTGCTGACAGCAGTCTATGCCTTCCTCAGCATCCGCTTTGACGGGACCAGCATTCTGGATTTCATTCGCTATGCGATTGCCTTCCTGATCACCAAACAGCAATTCTATGAATGGAGAATGTGATATGTTCCACGCCGACACACTCTATGACAACGAGGAAAACTTCGGCCTGCCGGAAATCGAGGAGCGGGATCTGTCCGCCTCCCTGACGCTCCGGTGGAGCCGGAAGCGCAAGCGGTGGGAGTGCCGCAACGCCTTCTTCTGGCAGGATGCCAAGAACAAGTGGAGCTGCCGCAGCCAGGACGGCAGATATTACTATGGCTTCCGCAGCCTGCGGGCCCTGCTGAAAAGCTATGTGGGCGGCCTTCTGTGCGAGAAGTCCCTCTGCTACAGCGCCAAGAACGCCAGGGCAAAATACTGGTTCAGCCAGAACCCCAGACGGGTGACCTGCTGTGTCACCATGCGCTGTACCGGCTTTTTCCCGCCCAGCTTTTCCCAAGGAGGAATGAAGCTATGAACAGAAAGAAAAAAGAGAATGCCGCGCAATCCACCCGGCAGCTCATGGGGATCGACGGCATCAAGGACTATTGCATCGCCACCCGCATGGGCGACCTGGTCTTTTTCATCATCAAGCCCACCAACATCAGCGTCCTGTCCGATTCCAGCATCAGCGCCAGGATCTACGCCCTGCTGAATGTGGTCAAGGGGCAGGCGGAAATTGAGATGCTCGCTCTCAACTCCAAGGAGTCCTTCGAGCGAAACAAAAACTTTTATCAGGAGCGCATGGGCAGCGAGGAGCTTCCTGCCATCCGGCGGCTTCTGGAGCAGGACAGCAAGCATTTGGATCGCATCCAGGTGCTGATGGCCTCCAGCCGGGAGTTTTATATCATCATCCGGCTGCGAAGTGAAAAGGAAACGGATGTGTTCCCGTATCTCAGCCGCATCGAGCAGAGCATCAACGACAATGGGTTTACCACCCGCCGCGCCACCGAGCAGGATCTCAAGCGGATGCTGGGCGTTTATTTCGAGCAAAATGTGACCACCGAGAAGTTCGAGGACTACGACGGCGACCGCTGGGTCATCGTGGGCGAGTAAATCAATTCATCATAGGCCGTGGAGGTGTTCCGCTCCATGGCCGGGATGCCTCCACGGAGAATAGGAGGCATCCATTTTGGCAAAGAAAGCGAAAAGACCGGTTCCGCAGAGCCGTGAGGAGGCGTCCATCAAATCCTTTTTGGATATGATTGCCCCCTCTGTGGTCAACTTCATGCCGGATCATTTCATCTGCGGCAACACTTTCCGATGTGTGTGGGCACTCAGGGAATATCCGACCAGCACGGATGAGCAGGCTATCCTCCGTCATCTGGGAGAAAAGGACGGCGTCACCCTCCGAATCTACACCCGGCAGGTCACCCCGGCTGAGGAAAAGCGCATCATTCAGAACGCCGCCAACAAGAACCGCCTGAACAGCTCCAACACCAACGACCTGCAGCAGACGGTCACTGCCGAGAGCAACCTTCAGGACGTGGCCACCCTGGTGGCCACCATGCACCGCAACCGTGAGCCTCTGCTCCACTGCGCCGTGTACATCGAGCTGACCGCATCCGACTACAACAGCCTCAAGCTGCTCCAGACCGATGTGCTGACGGAGCTGGTGCGGAGCAAGCTGAATGTAGATAAGCTCCTGCTCCGTCAGCAGCAGGGCTTCCGCTGCGTCAATCCCTGCGGCCACAACACATTCGGCATCCAGTTTGAACGAGTGCTGCCCGCCTCCAGCGTGGCGAATCTCTATCCCTTCAACTACTCCGGTAAGCTGGACTCCAAAGGCTTCTACATCGGCAAAGACAAATACGGCAGCAACATTCTGGTGGACTTCGACCAGCGGGACGAGGACAAGACCTCCGCCAACATCCTGATCCTGGGCAACTCAGGCCAGGGCAAGTCCTACCTGATGAAGCTGCTGATCCTGAATCTGCTGGAGTCCGGCAAATCCGTCATCAGCCTGGACGCCGAACATGAACAGCAGGAGATGTGCGAGGCGGTGGGCGGCTGCTTCGCAGACCTGATGGCCGGGCAGTACATCATCAATGTGCTGGAACCCAAGTGCTGGGATGACGGCGGAGACCCCAACGCCACCGACGCGCCGGAGGCCTTTCGCAAAAACACCCTGCTGGCGCAGCACATCTCCTTCCTCAAGGACTTTTTCCGGGCCTACAAGGATTTCAGCGACGCGCACATCGACACCATCGAGATCATGCTGTCCAAGCTGTATCGCAAGTTCGGCATCACCGAGCGAACCAACTTCAGCCGGATGTGCCCGGAGGACTATCCCATCCTGTCCGACCTCTACGATCTCATTGAGGAGGAATTCAAGACCTACGACGCCGACCGTCACCAGCTCTACACCCAAAAGCTCCTGCAGGAGGTGCTGCTGGGGCTGCACTCCATGTGCAAGGGCGCTGACGCCCAGTTCTTCAACGGGCACACCAACATCACCTCCAGCCGCTTCCTGGTGTTCGGCGTCAAGGGAATGCTCAGCGCCGCCAAAAATGTCCGCAACGCCATGCTCTTCAATGTGCTGTCCTTCATGTCCGATAAGCTCCTGACCGTGGGCAATACCGTGGCAGCTCTGGACGAGCTGTATATCTGGCTGTCCAACCCCACCGCCATCGAGTACATTCGCAATTGTCTGAAGCGTGTGCGAAAGAAGGAATCGGCGATGCTGCTGGCCAGTCAGAATCTGGAGGACTTCGATCAGGAGGGCGTCCGTGAGATGACCAAACCCCTGTTCAGCATCCCGCCTCACCAGTTTCTGTTCAATGCCGGCTCCATCGACAAGCGGTCCTACATGGATATGCTCCAGCTGGAGGAGTCGGAATACAATCTCATCAAGTTCCCCCAGCGCGGCGTCTGCCTGTACAAGTGCGGCAATGAACGATATCTGCTGGAGGTTCACGCCCCGGCCTACAAGGAAAAACTCTTCGGAACGGCAGGTGGTCGCTGATGGCTGTTTCTGCTGCCGCGGTGGCCAAGGCCGCCGCCATGCTGCTTACCAACGAAAAGACCCGGAAAGGTTTGGGCTGGATTCTGGTGGCAATCTTTTCACCCGTCATTCTTTTGATCGCCCTGCTCTGCTCCCTTGGCTCAGGCGGGGCGGAGCATAACAACTATTCGGTGGAGGCATGCTTCTACGGAGCAGAATTCTCCGCAGAAGTTCCGGCGGAGTTCCGATATCACATCGAGGAAATGCGCTCGGCCTTTTCTCTTCTGGATTCGGCGGTGTCCTCTGCCAACGGGCAGATGGACAGCGGCAACAGCCTTGACCCGATCAGAGTCAAGGCTGTTTTTTATGCCCTCTGCTTTGGGGACGACGCCCCGTCCACACGGGCAGCGAACAGCTTCGTGGAGTGCTTCTACACCACCGAAACCCGAACACGAACCGTAGAAGTGACACTGGAGGACGGGACTACAAGTACAGAGGAAGAAGAATACACCGTCGCGGTGCCGGCCTCTCTGTCCCAGGCCTACGCCAATCTGGAAGCCCATCTGGGCAGAGAGATCACGGACGATGACAAGAGCAACATCGACCATATCTATACCATGATTGCGGGGAGCGCCGGGGGCGGCAGCTACAGCGGCGAGTATCTCAGAGGGGATGGGAGCAGCATAGAGCTGGACATCTCCGCCTTCACCGATCCAACCACCAAGAACGCCGCAGACCTTGTGACCTACGCCATACACGCCTGGGAGTCCGGCTGGGGCTATGTCTGGGGAACATACGGCAGTGTCCTCACCGATTCGCTCTTCGCCTACAAGCTGGAGCAGTACCCTGACGGTGTCGGCAGCTATGCGGACTTCATCCGTGCCAACTGGCTGGGAGGCAGAACCACAGACTGCGTGGGCCTGATCAAAGGGTACGGATGGCTCAATCCCGACACCATGACTATCGAGTATGGAACCAACGGGATGCCGGATCTTGGCGCCAACCAGATGTATTATAACGCCTCAGTATCCGGAACCATCGACACCATGCCGGATATCCCCGGCCTCGCTGTCTGGCATGACGGCCACATTGGCGTGTACATCGGTGACGGTTATGTGATTGAAGCTATGAATACCAAAAAAGGTGTGGTGAAAACAAAGCTGGAGGGTCGGGGCTGGACCCACTGGCTGCAGATCGAATACATCAACTACGACTGAGAAAGGAAGTGCCAATGAAGCAAGTGAACCTGACCATCACCTTCGATGAGGAGAAGCTCTCGGCGCTCAAACGCTACATGGGCAAGAAGGAGCTTGACCTGGACCGTGAGATGACGGATGCGCTGGTGAAACTCTATGAAAAATATGTGCCCGCTCCGGTGCGTGAATACATCGACGAGAGCGATGTAAACGCCGCTGCTCCGAACAAGTCCCGCCGCAGCCCGAAGCCTGTCACGCCCAAACCCGCAGAAGAAGTGGAGGCGTCGCAGTGAACAGCAAAGACATCACCCTCTGGATTGACGAGCGTTGGTACGACGCCCTCAGCAAGCATCTGAAAGATGAAACGCTGGAGGAGCATCTGGAGAATGTCCTTGATGAAATGTGCAACCAGCTTCCTCAGCGGGAGTACGAGCGCATCAGCCACGAGCTCTGGGCAGAGCAGCAGGCGGAGAAGGAGGCTCGGGAGGCCACACGGCGCTTCGCCGTTTTCCATGTCACGGAGGGCGGCAGTGCCGACTACTTCCTGACGGAAGAACATATGGAGTTCCTGCAAACTGCCCGACGCCTTCGCAGCTATATCCGCAAGGCAGACGGCGACGCCCCCGCACACTTCACTGAAATGTTTCCCCGTGGAGAGAAACTGTCCCGTGAGCAGTTCGAAACATATGTGTCGGAGCGGCTGGATAACACCGGCAGAGTGGTCGGTGCATTCGACATTGACCTGGACAGCGGCTACCTCGATGCCCTCAACATCATGGACGGCTGGAAGCGATTCCGCATTCAGGATGTCAGCACCGCCGTCTACTTCGCCACGAAGAAAAGCGCCGCGTCACCGGACGAACAGTGGCGCACCTTCCTGGATCGTCTGCAGGGAAAAGAGATCACATACGAAACGGAGCCCCAGTATCTCACCGGTATCCGGACGCTCCACGCAGAGGACATCTCCTTTGCGGAGGATATTATTCAGAACGACAACCTGCTGGAGTTCTACATGGAAGTATCGTTCCATGCGGACGAGGTGTTCGGAACCAACGTCTGTACCACCGAGAACGATGACTGGCTGAACATCTATGCCAACTACGATCTGGATGCCCGCCGTGTCTGTGACACGCTGGAGGTGTATCTGCAGCGGGGCAACGGCGATGAGGAGGCGTTCAAGTATCGCCTCAGCGCCGAGGAACAGGCCCTGCTCCTCCCCAGGATGAACACCTACTGTCAGGAGTACTGGGGCCAAAGTCTGGAGGAGTGCAGTGCGAACTATCTGTCGGAGCAGAGTCCGGCATCCCCGGAGATGCAGATGTAGCGCCGTGTTGCCCCCTGTGGGCCGCTGTGTGCGGCTTTCAGCGGCTGACCGACCGAGTACCCCGCCCTGGGGAAACAGGCGGGGTTTGTGCCGCTTTTCGAGGGAGGTGGAGGCCGACGAAAGGCAAGCAGGAGAAAGGCCCGACGCTCCTTGTGCGCCGAGCCATTCACAACTGCCCGCAGTGCGGGCAGTTTCAGGCTTTTGGATAGGCCGTTCCTTTTGAGCCTAAACAGCAGCAGGAACGCTCCATTTTACGAGAACGCCGCTGTACCAAGGGTTTTACAGCGGTTCCAACAAACAAGGAGGTACTATGGTAAAAGGAAAACAGAAGGTAACTGTATGGATGACCCCATCTGTGAAGGAGCAGATTGAGGACACCTATCGGTCAGATAACTGTAGAACCCAAAGTGAGTTCATCGAAAAAGCAGTGGAATTCTATCTTGGCTATCTGCATACCAAGAACGCCGGCGCCTTTCTGCCCGAAGCACTCTCTGCCATGATGACCGGCACACTGGATTACTATACCGGGCGCATGGGCTCGCTCCTGTTCAAGCAGGGCGTGGATCTCCATGTGCTGGGACAGATCATCGCTTACGACACCGACATCGACGAAGGCGAATACCAGCGCCTGCGCGGAAAAGCCATCCGGGATATGAAGCGCACCAACGGGCGCATCTCCTTCAAGGACGCACTGGACTTCCAGAAGTCGGTGTAACCCATGGCAAAGCTCGTACAGAAAAGCGGCTATATCCAATCGGACAAGGCCGGCGGGTACATGAAGTACATCGCCACCCGTGAAGGCGTGGAGAAGCTGTCCGGAAACGGTCCGGTTACCAAAGGCCAGCGGGAGCTGATCCAAAAGCTGCTCCATGACTTTCCCGATGCTGCGGAGCTGTTCGAGTACGAGGACTACTGCAAGACCCCAACGCTTGGAACTGCCTCCGCATTCATCACCATGGCGCTGGATGCAAACCTTCATGAGATGAACTCAGAGAGCGGATACATGTCCTACATTGCCACCCGTCCTCGTGTGGAGCGTCACGGCGCACACGGCCTGTTCAGCTCCGCTCCGGCAGTTGACCTGAATGCAGCCATGTCCGAGCTGGAGGCCCATGAAGGAAATGTGTGGACCATCATCTACTCCCTGCGCCGGGAAGATGCCGCCCGCCTGGAATACGACAACGCGGATGCGTGGCGCACTCTGCTCATGATGCACACACAGGATCTGGCCAGGGCTATGCGGATACCGGTGGATCACTTCCGCTGGTACGCAGCCTTCCACAATGAGGGACATCACCCCCATATCCACATGATGGTCTGGTCGGACAATCCCAAGGAGGGCTTCCTGACCAGAGAAGGCATTGCGGCCATGCGCTCCAAGCTGACCAACACTATCTTCCGGGATGAGATGAATCAGATCTACGAGCGGAAGGATGTAGCCTACAAAGATCTGGTCGAGACAGCCCAGGACACCATGCGGGAGCTGATCCACAGGATGAATCACCAGCTCTGCGACAACCCCGTCATCGAGGAGCAGATGAGCCAGCTGGTGCAGGCTCTGGAAACCACCACCGGGAAAAAGCAGTATGGCTATTTGAAAAAGCCACTGAAAGCGTTGGTGGACACCATCGTGGATGAGCTGTCCCGACAGCCGGAAGTAGCGCAGTGCTACGAAATCTGGAATCAGATCCGGGACGAGCTGAACGAGTGCTACGGCAGCCGCACACCACGGGAGCATCTCCCGCTCTCCCAGCAGAGGGAGTTTCGCAGAATCAAGAACGACATCATCCGGGAGGCCGAGAACATCCGTCTCGGCCTCCCAACTTTTGAAGATGAAGCACTGCAGGACGAGCCTGAGCCGGAGGAAGCACAGGAGGAACATCGATCCACCAGCGTATACGATCAGGCACAGCGCTACCGTGCCGCCAAATCCGTGCTGCAGGATGTCTATGCGCTGGATGAGGAACACGCGGAAGCGGTTCGGGAGCTGGAGCAGCTCTGGGCAGAGGGATATACGGTGGCAGCCCACCAGCTGGGTAAGTTCTACCGGGACGACCTCTCCACCATGCGGGATCATGAAAAAGCCGAGCGGTGGTTTCGATTGTCCGCAGAGGCCGGAAATGACTTCTCGGAATACGCCCTTGGGAAACTGCTCCTTTCTCAGAAACGCACAGCGGAGGCATTGCGCTGGCTGGATAAGGCTGCCGGGCATGGAAACCAGTTTGCCCAATATCGTTTGGGAAAGCTCTACCTCGCCGGCGAGTCTGTAAAGAAGGATGTGAGAAAAGCTCTGGAGTACCTGACCGCTGCCGCCGAACAGGGAAATTCCTTTGCCCAATATACCCTGGGCAAGCTGTATCTCCTGGGCCGGGATGTGGAGCAGGATCGGGAGCAGGCCAGGGAGTGGTTCACACGCTCAGCCGCCCAGGGCAACCAGTACGCTCAATTCTTCCTCGACCGCTTCGACCAGTTCCGTGATCCGTCCGTGATGCTGGCGGCAACCAAGCTGCTCCATCACATGAGCCGGATCTTCCGGGATAATTCTGTACCGCCTCATAACCCGGCCGGAATCCGCATTGACTCCAAACGGCGCACACGCCTGATGGAGAAACGTATGGCCATAGGCCACAAGGCAGACGATCACGAGGAGCAGGTGTCGTATCAGCAGACCATGTAACAGGAGGGAACCATGTCAACCTATATTCACTTTACAGAAGAGCAAAGGCAGCGTGCCGCCGCTGTGGACTTGGAGGAGTTCCTCCGGTTCCGTGGCGAGAAGCTGATTCCGTCCGGCAGAGAGAAACGGCTGGCCAAGGACCACAGCGTCACCGTCCGCGGAAACGAGTGGTACGACCATGCCGAGGAGAGGGGCGGTCACGCCGTCAGCTTTGTGCAGCGCTTCTACAACCTCAGCTATCCCGAAGCGGTGACCATGCTGCTGGGCGGAGAAGTGGGTACCATCTACCCCTCTGCCGCAGAGCGGGTGGTGGAGCCGCCAAAGCCCTTTGTCCTGCCGCCGGTCCACTCCGATATGCGCAGGGTCTATGCCTATCTGGTGAAGCATCGGAACATTGACCGAAGTGTGGTAGCCCACTTCGCCAGGGAAAGGCTCCTGTACGAAGATGCGAAATACCACAATGCAGTATTTGTGGGCACAGATGAGGAAGGCGTCCCGCGTCACGCCCACAAACGGAGTACCAACAGCTACGGAAAAGCCTTCCGGCTCAATGTGGAGGGCTGCAATCCCCGCTACAGTTTTCACCATATGGGAACAGACGAAAGCCTCTATGTGTTCGAGGCGCCCATCGATATGCTCTCCTACATCACGCTCCATCCGGAGGACTGGCAGCGCCACAGCTATGTGGCCTGCTGCGGCACCTCCATCCAGCCGGTGGCGAAGATGCTGGAGCGGATGCCCCAGATTCACACCGTGCTGCTTTGTCTGGACAACGACGAGGCTGGCCACCTGGCCAACCAGCGCATGATGGCCCAGCTGGAAGCGGACTACACCGTGGAACGGCTCGTTCCGGAGAACAAGGACTGGAACGATGACTTGACTACAGTCAGAGAACAGAAATGCGAGGTGAACACATTATGCCAGAGTTTTGGATAACTCTGTTGGAGCAGCTCAAGGAGTCAAAGGTGGCTCTCCTGATTCTGGCCGGCGCCGGAATGTTTCTTGTCATCGGAGGACTTGCTGCGCTGTCCCACTGCTACACCCTGAGCGGCATCAAGTCCAGGACGGTGGGCGACGGACAGCACGGTACCGCGAGGTGGGCCACCGCAAAGGAGATCAAAAAGATCTATGCCCATGTCCCGTTCCGGGTCAGGGACTGGCGCAGCGGCCACAACCGCCCCGCGGAGCAGGGGCTGGTGCTGGGGTGCAAGGGCAAGAAGGGCGAGCTTACCGCTCTGGTGGACAGCGACGATATCCACTGCCTCATGATCGGCGCTTCCGGCATCGGCAAGACAGCCTATTTCCTCTATCCCAATCTGGAATATGCCTGTGCCAGCGGCATGAGCTGGCTGGCGCTGGACAGCAAGGGCGACCTTGCCCGGAATTACGGAACCATCGCCAAGGAGTGCTATGGGTACAATATCTCTGTTATCGACCTGCGTAATCCCACCCGCTCGGATGGCAACAATCTGCTGACGCTGGTCAACCGGTACATGGATATCGCCCGAAAGGAGCCGGGGAATCTGGCGGCCCGCGCAAAAGCAGAAAAATACGCCAAGATCCTGTCCAAGACCATTGTCAACCCGGACGGCGATGACAGCAACCGTGGGCAAAACGCCTTCTTCTACGATGCCGCCGAAGGTCTGCTCACCTCTGTCATCCTGATGCTGGCTGAGTTCCTGCCGCCCGACGAAGACCATCCCCAGGAGCGCCGACACATCGTCTCCGTGTTCAAGCTGGTGCAGGATCTTCTGGAACCCAGTGGCGTCAAGGGCAAGAGCCACTTCCAGCTTCTGATGGGCAAGCTGCCTCCGGACCACAAGGCGCGGTGGTTCGCCGGAGCCGCCCTCAACAGCGCCGAGCAGGCCATGGCCTCCGTCATGTCCACGGTCCTGTCCCGGCTGAATGCCTTCTTGGACAGCGAACTGGAGCAGATCCTGTGCTTTGACAGCGCCATCGACGCCGAGAAGTTTGCGTCGGAGAGGTCCGCCATCTTCCTGATCCTGCCGGAGGAGGACACCACCAAGAACTTTATGGCCGGTCTGATGATTCAGAATCTCAGCCGGGAGCTGTTTGCCGTGGCCGATGAGAACGGCGGCAAGCTGAAAAACCGGGTGGTGCTGTTCTGCGACGAGTTTGGAACCATGCCGCCCTTTGATATTCTGCCCCTGTTCTCCGCCGGTCGATCTCGCCGGCTGACGCTGGTACCCATCATCCAGTCGTTGGCGCAGCTGGAGAAAAACTACGGCAAGGAAGGCTGCGAAATCATTCAGGACAACTGCCAGGACACCATCTTCGGCGGTTTCGCCCCCAACAGCCAGACTGCGGAAGTCCTGTCCAAAGCCCTGGGCAGCCGCACCGTCCTCTCCGGCTCGGTGAGCCGAGGGAAGAACGATCCCAGCCAGAGCCTGCAGATGATGGAACGGGCACTACTCACCCCTGACGAGCTGAAATCCATCCCCAAGGGCAGCTTCATTGTCATGAAAACCGGTACCCATCCCATGCGGACCCGGCTCCAGCTCTTCCTGAACTGGGGCATCACCTTCGGGGAGCCGTACACTGTGCCGGAGCGGGCAAACCGAGCGGTGGCCTATGCCAATCGTGTGGATCTGGAACGGAATCTTCCGAAGTCTGCCAAGGCAGAGGAAGCAGCGGAACACCGGGGCTATGCGGTGTCCGGACACGGCGGTATGGCGCATGAACCAGTACAGGAGAGAACCCGAAAGCGGGGTAAAAGTATCAAATCCATGGAGGAAGAAAACACATGAGCTACTTTGGAACCATCTACGCCGACACCGAACTGCCCTCCAGAGCAAGGGCAGTTTATATGTACCTGCGGGATCGGTCAGACGCTGAGGGCAAGTGCTGGCCCGGCATCAAGACCATCGCCTCGGACATGAAGCTGTCCCGCTCCACGGTCAAGCGGGCTGTATCCGATTTGGAAAAAGCCGGATATCTGGTCAAAGCCCCCCGATACCGTCCCAACGGCAGCAGTACCTCCAATCTCTATACTGTAAAATAAAGAGAAAGTGGTTTGTACCAAAAAGTTGTACAAACCACTTTTGAAGGAATCGAATTTTTAAAACCTTCCACCAAGGGGAGGCTGCGCTCATGTGCTGGACCCAGGGGCGGTTCATTGTGAACCGCCCAGAAGGACTCACTCTAACTGAGATTTAATGCAGAGAAAGAAACTAACGGAAGAACGGCGGGGACTTGTCGGCAATGCGCTCCCGGCAAGTCCCTGCTTTTCTTCTGCCGGAGAGATTGTGCGTTCGCATAAAATTGCGATACGCTCTTGAAGATAATAGAGATTAGCGGTAAAATATAAGTCAAGTGTGCATTAAGGCCCGTTCTTTGAGAATCACCTTACAAAATATCTGTATTATCTGGAAGAAGGAGAGAGTACATGGCGCTTTCTTATAACCGTATGTGGAAGTTACTTGTAGATAAGAAAATGAGCAAAGCGGATTTGAGAAAAGCCGCAGATATTGCGCCGAATACAATGACAAAGCTACGGCGAGATGAAACGGTAAATCTCGCTATTTTGGGCCGTATATGTGAGACCCTCGACTGTGATTTCGGCGATATTATGGAATATGTAAAAGAATCAAAAAATAGTTCAAACACGCAAACATCTTCAAAGGAGTAGTTGTATATGGCAGAGAGGCAACCGTCCTGGGATAAATATGAAGCCGCTATCCTGTTAGAAGGGATCCTTGCCTCTATGAAAGGCGAGCTCACACGCTCAGACGCAGTTAAGGCAGTATCTCACGATTTAAGAGCAATGGCAGTTCATCGGGGCATAGAAATTGATGCGGTGTATCGTAATACAAACGGAATCTCATTTCAAATGAAAAGCATGGAGTCAGCATATTTGGGACGCACAGTTTTCAAACCGGCTACCAGACTTTTTACAGGGGTTGCAAGTTTGTATCATGACTCCCATGACGAGTATCAAAAATTACTGAAGGAGGCAAGAGCAATGATAATCGATGGAAAAACCGTTAAAGATGATTTCATGCGGTATCTTGCCGAACAAGTGTCTCCTGCCCAGCTTTCTGACTTTTATATTTGTTATTCTGAAATCGAAACCTTTTGCTTGAAAATAAAAGTCCTGCAAAAACCGTTGTTCCAGACAACAGACATCGAAACCATAAAGAAAGTTCAGCGCACAATTGAACAAAATAAATTCTTCAGAATAACCCGCAGAAAGCAGATCAATAAAATTGTTGCTGCAGGGCGATATTACTACAACTACATAAAAGAAGGGCTCTATTCTCGTATTGGCATTGAGGAAACAGCAGTTGAGGAATCCAACACCGCCACTCAGACATTTCAGCCACAACACACACATAATATCGCAAACGATACAATGTCAAAATCTGTTGCGAGTGAACAGTCGGATGAGATAAACAGCAGAAGTTTTTCTCGATACCTGTCGGAAACACTGAAAATGGCCGATGCTACCAGTCGGAGTTATTCTTCGGCAATAAATAATTGTGAGGTGTTTGCAAGAGAACACCAACTGCCTTCTTGGCAACTTTACACTTCTGATCGGCAAGCTGCGCAGGAAACGATTCGCTTACTCTTAAACGATGCGGATTTTTTGAGTTACAATGCGAGGCAGCATAATCGCTTCCGAGCGGCTTTGCAGAAGTTTCTTATGTTCATTGGGGCTGAGCCGCAACAGACTGTTCCTACAAAAGCGGACATAGATTCTGCGAGTCCTTACAGGAATGAAGGTTATGAGCAAGTGCTCAGAGAATATTTCATGAAGGGATTCCGTATGGATTCGCCTCTTGAGATACGCAAATTTAAGAGGTATTACACAGCAACCCATGCCACAGAGCTGACTGACTCTGATGATGACATCAGCAACAAAATCAAGCAACTATGCATTCTTTACGAGGGGAAAGCCTTTCTCCCAGATGTCATGTTGAGCGAAGATCGAAAGGAAGAACTGCTGGATTACATCGAGAGCGCCTTTGCAGACGGGAAAGCAGCTATTTATTATCAAGCGATTTTTGCCGAATTTTCTGATGTGTTCTTGGACTACCATATTCACGATGCCGATATGCTGAAAGCGTACTTGACCTCTATCGGAAACGGAAGATTTTTCATCAACAGAAGTTTTATATCGAAAACGCCCGATGTCAGCATGGACCCGCTATCGGAAGTTCGCTCTTGCTTGCAAAACTTTGGAAGACCGGCGACTTATGATGAGCTTTTTGCTGCACTGCCGCATCTTCCACAGAGTAAAATAAAGTTGATCCTTGCCAGCAATGTTGAATTCGTCAACAATGGCCGCAGCGAATACTTCCACGAAAGTATTGTCCATTTGTCTGATGAAGAATTGGATGGAATTGCTGAAATCATCCAGAGGACCATTGACGAAAGGGATTTCATTGGTGGTAATGAGCTTTATGATGCAATCCGGGCAAAATATCCCTATATCATAGAGGAAAATCACACCCTCTCCGTGTATGGGTTCCGGGATGCACTAAAGGCAAAATTAGGTGATAAATTTTCGTTCAAAGGAAATATCATCAGCCGCTCGGGTCAGGAAATCTCGATGGTGGATGTGTTTGCAAAATATGCAAGAAGTCATGATAGTTTCACGCTGTCTGAGCTTCAGGGATTGGCGGATAGCCTCGCTACGACCATATACTTTGATACCGTTTACGAAAACAGCCTGAGAATCAGCCGGGATCAATTTGTATCGAAAGCAGCGGCCCAGTTCCCCGTTGCTGACATAGATGAGGTGCTGGACCGAATCTGTACGGAAAAGTATATTCCCTTGCCGGAAGTAACGAACTTTGGCGCACTCCCCTATGTGGGATTTCCCTGGAACAGCTTCTTGTTGGAACATTATGTGGCAAGTTACAGTCAGAAATATCTGCTCCTACATAGCAGCTTTAATGGAACTGAATGCGCCGGTGCAATTGTGAAGCGTTCCGCAGGCATCGGCAGCTTTGATGACTTGATCATTGACCTGCTGGCCAACAACAATCAAATAGAGATGAAAAAAGCCCCCGTGCTTCAATATCTGAGTGACAATGGATATCTTGCCCGCCGTAGATACTCAGAAATAGAATCGCTCATTATCAGAGCAAAAGCACAGAGGCAAAGGAAGGACACCGACTAATATGTACTCATATACCTGGGATGCCGAGACGGGCGGACTGCTGCTGAACAGCTCACCGCTTTCCTTCAGTAAGGAACCTCGTCCGGTGTATTACAAAGAACTGGATATTCTTGGATTTGACCGGTATTGGAATTATGCAAAGAATGACTCCTACCCCTATATGTGGGCGGAAGCCAACAATTATTTCTACCGGGGACGGCAGGTTGCCAAGACCAAAGGCGGCAGTCTTTATACCCCACCTGAAATTGTGATTATGGACGAGCCAGAGCCCGATGGACAACCTCTCCGCTTTGTTGATATTCCCGCTATGGTCGAAAAGAACCGGGATTTGTTGGAGAAACTGGCCGCAGAAACAATAAAGAAAATATACAACATTTATGTTGAATACATGGATCGGGTCGATGTCTTCTATGTGGCGTTCAGTGGCGGCAAGGATAGTGTAGTAGCCCTCGATCTGGTGCAGCGTGCTTTGCCGCACAATAAATTCAAAGTGCTATTTGGCGATACGGGAATGGAATTCCCGGATACATATAAAATAGTCGAAGAGATTGAACAGCACTGTAAAGACGCAAAGATTGAATTTTTAAGAGCAAAGTCTGACTTCGACCCGAAAGTCACATGGAGGGAATTTGGACCGCCAGCGCAGACGATGCGATGGTGTTGTAGTGTGCATAAAACTGCGCCTCAAATCATCTTACTGAGAGAGTATACCAATAATCCTCATTTTAGGGGAATGGCCTTCACAGGAATCCGAGGAGATGAAAGTGCTTCTCGAAGTGAATACGAAGGTATTAGTCACGGAGAGAAAGTTCGTGGACAATATAGCTGCCACCCAATCCTTGAATGGAACTCCGCCGAATTGTTTTCCTATATCTATGAGAGACAACTCTTGATAAATGATGCCTATAAAAAAGGAAATAGCCGTGCAGGATGTCTTGTGTGCCCGTTAGCCACATCGAAAAATATGTATTTTAAGGAACAAGCATACAGCTTTAGTGATGAGGGATATCGGACAACCACAACATTCAATAACATTATTCTGGAAACAACCTCCAAAGAGTTGTCTAATCCGAGCGCCGTCAAGGAGTTTATGGACATTGGTGGATGGAAAGCACGAAGAAGTGGAAAAGAATTATCATTCGCCAAAAGTTATACAAATGAATCATTTGAACAAGGTGTACTTACAATTCAAGTATCCCGTATAGAAACTGATTGGAAGCAGTGGATTAAAACAATTGGCAATGTAACCTTTCTGGAGAATGGTAATGTCGAAGTGCTTTGCAGAGATAAGTTGTATCACATTGAGATTGCCGAAAATACCAACGGACTAACTGCTACAGTTGTGATAGGGAAAAATACCCAGAAAGACATTTATTTTATGTCAGAATTGAAGACTGTGTTCAGAAAAACCGCATATTGCATTGGCTGTAGAGTATGCGAGGCGAATTGTCCGCATGGGTTTATTTCTATGAAGGATGGCCATGTAACAATCGATGACCGATGCGTAAAATGCAAAAAATGTCACGATGTATTCCATGGTTGCTTAGTAGCCAACTCGTTGCGATTGCCGAAAGGAGAAAAGAAAATGGGGAGCATTGACAGGTATGGAAATATGGGCATTGAACTCGATTGGGTTAGATCGTATTTCAAATTAAAGGATGAATTTTGGACTTCTCCTCACAGCCTTGGAACCAACATGGTTAAAAATCTCAAGAGCTTCTTGAACGATGCCGAAGTTACTGCTAAATCTAAATTTGCACCCTTTGGTAAAGTTATTGATAATATTGGAATAGAGAATTCCGACGCTTGGGCATTGATTCTTTGCAATTTGACATACACATCGGAGTTTAATTGGTGGGTCAAAAACATTGATTTTTCCACAACGCACACCCCTGATACCATTTATGCAATGCTGGATGACTCAATGAGTAAAAATTCTCGTTCACACATTGTCTCCGCATATAAAAACATCCTGATTTCTATTCCTCAATTAAGCAATGAAATCGGCCTGGGTGTCTGTGACTACACGCTAAAAAACGGAAAGCGTTTTTGGAATAGCGTGGTTCGCATCCCCTGGGAAAATCCGAATCCGCTTGTCATTCTTTACAGCTTATATAAATTTGCAGAGGCTTGCGGGGATTACCACCAGTTTACATTGTCCCGCCTCTTAAACCATGACCTCGAAAGTGACGGTGTTAGTCCTACTGAGATTTTTGGTCTTGACCGCAATCAGATGGAAAAGATTTTGAATGGTTTGACTATCAACTATCCAGATTTCCTCAACGCCAGCTTTACACTGGACCTGGATAATATCACTCTCAACAGCGAAAAGACATCTCAGGATGTGCTGAATCTGTTCTAAGGAGGAAGATGCTATGCCGATGTTGGAAAAATACCGTCATTATTTCAATATTGATCCGGATTATTTCCCCGCCGTGAACGAGGCGGTCATCACGAAGAACCCGGAAGTGTGGAAAAAATTCTTCCCCCACGAGACCTTCGTGAAACTTCTGAAGAACACGGTCAGCGTCCTGGAGCGCAAGCAGAAGCTCTGTCTATGGGTGGAAGGTGCCTACGGAACCGGTAAATCCCATGCCGTTCACACGCTCAAAAAGCTGCTGGATTCCAGCGAAGAAGAAACCCGTGAATACTTCCAGAGACATAAAATGGACAACGACCTGTACAACCGCTTCCAGGCCGTGAAGTCCAGCGGTCGTATCTTGACCGTTCACCGCTATGGTTCCGCTTCTATCCGCAGCGACCATAATCTTGTCTTTGCCATCCAGGAAAGCATTGAAAAGGCGCTTGTTGATGCCGGAATTGAAAACAAGGGCGGGAATGCGCTGAAGGATGCTACCATTGCATGGCTCTCTGACAAGGATAACAAAAACTACTTCAACGGACTGATCACTGGCACTTACTCTGACCTCTTTGGCGGAGATGACGCCGATACGGTGATTGAGAAGTTGCGCACCTTCTCCGGCGAGGCGCTGGCAAGGATTATGGACAATATCTTCAAGGTAGCCGATGAGCGTCAGGTAAAAGCTCTGTCGCTGAGCGTGACCGATTTGGGCAACTGGATTCGTGAGGTCATCCGGGCAAACAGTTTGAAGGCGATTGTCTTTATGTGGGACGAGTTTACCGAATATTTCTACAACAACGCCCGCAATCTCACCGGATTTCAGGAGCTTTGTGAAATCAGCGAAACCGATCCCTTCTATTTTGTGCTGGTGACCCATGTGACCCAGGGCCTGTTCCATGAGCGCGACCAGGACTTCATCAAGCTGAACGGACGCTTTGTCAGTCCGCACAGTTTAATCAGCCTGCCTGAAAATATTGCATTCCAACTCATGGGTGCAGCCATGGAGAAGAATAAGGACGAAGTTGTTTTGGCAGATTGGGAGGTAGCCCTTGGCGACCTGACTGATAGAACACAGGCATCCCGTAAGCTGGTGAAGTCGGTGGCTCGGATCACCGACAAAGAGATGATCGATATTCTCCCGATACATCCCTATGCCGCCCTGCTTCTCAAGCATATTTCCTCTGCGTTTGATTCCAACCAGCGCAGTATGTTTGACTTTATTAAAAATGACCGTGGCGATGAAATCAAGGGGTTCCAGTGGTTTATTGACAATTTCGGGCCAGAGGACGACAACCCGCTGCTTTCCGTCGATATGCTTTGGGAATTCTTCTATGATAAGGGAAAAGAATATCTATCGCATGATATTCGCTCTATTCTGGACTATTACAATCGTGCTGGGAATCAGCGCCTTGATTCTGACCAAAAACGTGTACTCAAAACGGTTCTTCTGTTGCAGGCAATTTCTCAATATGCCGGCGACTCTGTTGAGCTGTTTATTCCCAACGAAAAGAACCTTGACAACGCTTTTGAAGGGACTGATATGGAAGGCTCCGCAGCGAGATGTGCGGATCAGCTTGTTCGAGAAAAGGTGTTGTTCTCCAAGTCCCTTGGCGGTGGAAAATTCCAGTATGCTGCTTACAACCATGAAAACGAAATTGATGTAACACCTTTTGAGGAACAGATCGACCGCAAGAGCACCTCGGCTTTTATCACAGAGGAACTTGCTGACAGAACTCGTATCGTGGATGCAATCAGCCTTGGTGGAGCTTTGAAGCTTCGCTATGAACTGCGCTATGTTTCGTCTTCCGACTTTGATTCTACAATCAAGCAGCTTCGCAACACGGAAGAAAAGTATGCAAATAAGATCGTTGCTGTTGTATGCTTTGCGAAAGATGATGCAGAAAGTGTGGTTCTGGGCAAGAAAATACATGACGCCCTTGCTGCTGGCACCTACAACATGATTTTCATTGATGCCAGCCGTACTCCGTTTGGTGCGGATGGCTATGGCGTGTATCGTCACGATATGGCGTTATCTATGTCCCAGCAAGGAAAAGACCCTGCATTAGTTACTCAATATGCCAACAATGCAAAAGATTCTCTGAAGAAATGGAAAACCCGCATTGCAGGCGGTGAGTTTATGGTTCACACCGCAGATAAGCCGGATGGGGAACGTGCTACTACGCTGGACGCTCTGTACGGCCTTCTTGCAGAAATCAACAAGAAAAAGTTCGTGTCCTGCCTTGAGGGCTCTTACAATGTCATTGCCAATATGTATACACCGAGCAGCTTGAAGCAAGGTGTTGAGTGCGCATTCAATGAGAAAACAGCTGGTACCTTCCTGTCCGGCAGTCCCGCCACAAAGTTGGAAATCGCTCTTGACGGCGCATGGAAGGTTCCCGAATACTGGCTTTCCAAGCCTCATCTCTTGATTTCCAAAATCAAGCTGTGTGTTGATGAAATTGTAAACGATGGCTTCCAGAACGGTGGTGGCCGTGTATCTATCAAGCAAATCTATGACGTTTTGAAGGCGGCACCTTATGGTTTTATGCCCTGTAATCTGTCTGCATTTATTATGGGCTTTGTGCTGAAGGAATACGCCTCTGGGACATATAGCTGGAGCGATGGGCTTACCAACGACATTTTGAATGTTGGCAAACTCAAGGAAATGATTGACGAAGTTATTCGCCTTGAAATCACGCCGAATCCTCGCTATAAGGATAAATATATCGTTGCGATGACCCCCGCAGAGAAGGCTTTTAACGAAATTACTTCTGTGGCATTTGGGATTCCGCTTAATATGTGTACTTCGGTTCCAAACACCAGAGAACGCATCCGCAACAAGATGAAGGAATTCTCCTTCCCGATTTGGACTTTGAAGTATATTCTGGACAAAGAATCGCTTCAGACGGAAACCTCCGTGTTGTCCGAAATCATTGATTCTTTTTGTGGAATTGCCAACAGCAATAACATGGGTACAGCGAAGAGCGATAGCGATATTGCCATGGCAATCGGAAATCTTGCCCTTTCCAATCCAGATGCCGCAAAAGATTTGCAAACGATTTTGACCAAGGAAAAGTGTACCCAGGGTATGGCTGCCTACCTTGAAACCTTTGAAAATGGTACGCTTGTCTCTCTTGCTAAAACAGTTGGCGATGGCGGTCAATACCTCAATGTTCTCCGCAGGAAGTTTGATGCGGATGCGGCGAATTGGGTTTGGAATGTCGAAACCGCACAGCAGAAAATCCGTGAGGTTATTCTGGAGTATCAAATCATTGTAGAAAGCAATAAGATTATCTCCAAAAGCATCTCCTATGATGCGACCATACGGGAGTGGTGTGACAAGTGCGGATATATTCGCATCTCCTATGCAGCTGCAAAAAATTATCTTGATGAACTTGGGCCATTCCTCGGAATGCTCTATAACCTGAAAAAAGCAGGAACGCTGCTGGATTCCCAGAAGCAGTCTTTCCTGGAACTTGTTCAGGCAAACGGAAGCGCATTCCGCAACTTCTACAACAACCAGGTTGATCTGTTCAACCGTGTGTGCGGATACTATCTTGATGGGCTTTCAGAAGACGAAATCAAGGATGTGTTTGACACGATGCCTGCTGGCTCATTCACCTACGAAAAAGCAGACTATCTGAATCAGGTTGAAGCGAAGGTTGGGGCCTATAAGGAAGGCCAGAAAAACACACAGTTAAAGAAACTGTGGAGAGAGAAAACTGGGACTGACTCTCCTCGTGACTGGTCGAAAAAACACAAGATGCCTATTCTGTGTCTTATCCCTGACAACGAGGTTGCAAAAGCAAAAGCTGCATTTGGAGCTGTCAACCGTGCCAAAGCGGATGAACAGGCAATCGACCGTGCCATGGAATATTTTGCGTCTGCAAAATTCTTTGACCTTCTGGATGATAGTGCCGCTTTGGACAAAGCGTTTAGAGACAGTATCATCGGAAACTATGCGGTTATGCTTCTAAATATTCAGGAAGTGAAAGATTACCTTGACTCTCACATCACAGCAGAGCCGTTTGAGTGGTTCGGCCTTCCCGAAATTGAAAAGAAGCTTCGTCAAATGGCAGAGGCGAAATATAACCAGGGTGGTTGTGAACGTGCCCTCGCCAAGATCGATGAGATGGATATTGCTGATGTGAAGAAGTATCTAAAGGACCTCATTCGGGATAACATGGTTGTTGGCATGGAGATTATCAAAGGGAACTGAGGAGGTGCAAAATGACCATCCAAGAAGTCATTAAAAAAATTGACCGCTATCTGAAGAAAGATAATGTCGAGCCTCTTATCGTAGATGTTCAAAACAAGGCAGATTTGGAAGCCATCATGCTCCACTATCAATTGCCCCAAAATGTCTTTCTTTGTGCCTCTGATGCGGCGTTTTGCAAACCTGATGAATTCCCTGTCATCCCCAACATTCTTGAACGCCTTGCTCATGAGAATACCAACTTTTTTGTCAGTGAGATCACGAGCTTCCTCAAGTTAAAAGGCGAAAAGGCCTTGGTGCAAGAATTAAAAGAACTTCTATCTATGAGCACTGAGGGCCATGCAGTTATCCTCACCTTTCAATGTGTGGAATACTTGCATACCCTTATTAAAAATGACAGGCGCCTTGATAGCAGAATTTGCGTTTTAGAGGGGATACCATCCGCTCGTCCTAAGCTGATTTTTACCGCAGAGGGCATTCAACCTACGGACGCAAGTGCGCTGGTAAAAGGGCTTCGAGGCATGGCCAAGGCGGTGGAATCAGCCGCAGCAGAGATTCTATACATCGAGACTGCAAAAAGCAAGGATCAGTATCCGTTTTCGCTCTATACGATCTCAGATTTGAAGAATCCTTATGAAGTATTGTGTCATTTGGACGCAATGACATCTGTACTGCCAGAAAGTTACGGAGATGAAGAGAACTGGCAGTATGCTTTGACAGAGTTTCGGAAATATTCTTCTTGGCAACAGTTGATTTCCGCCCAAATAGGGAGCGTCAACAATTTGGATATTGTTATCTCTACTTACAAACAAAAAGCTTCTAACAAGAAATGGCTTTGGTTGTACTTTATCGGGCTCAAACTGTTCCATGCGGGAAACAACTCCTACTTCAACAAGGCAATAGAAACGGCTACTTCCCCATCCGGGCTGATTCACAGCTTGTATCGTACTATCTTAGAGGAAGATCCGACCGACAAAGACTTTATTTCCCAATATAGACAAAGAAAAGACCTTTTGAATTCCATTGAAAACCCACTTGATGAGGTCAGTGGATTTTGCAAGATAGTCCAAAGCAAGGGGAAATATGCGCTCTGCTACCTGACAGACAATACCCTTCAGGAAAAGGAGCTTATTTTCAAGCTGTTGGATAGATACAGTGAGGACTTCGGGAGAGCAGAACTTCTTGATATATTGGAGCGAATTTATCCTGATCTTCGGGCGTATCTGACAGCGTACCATTTCAAAAGTGAACTGCTTGATAACTATTTCCAGGAGTACAAATATCAGAAGGTTGTCAATAAGATTTTCCCGGACTTCATGACACTTGTCGAAAAGCAAGCAGTCGATCGGGATTATAACAGAATTCTCCCGCCACGCAGTTCTGTGATAGAAGGAATTGATGTAACGGATACCCAGACTTATTTTACAGATGCAATGGGCGTGGAGTATCTTGGCTATATCATGTCCAGATGTCATGCACTTAAACTCATGGCGAAAGTTACTGTGTGCAGATGTGAGCTTCCATCCATCACCAGTCGGAACAAGGAATTTTGGGATGTCCTATCCACAGATCGATTCCCCATCATCTCTGTTGATAAGATAGATAAAATCAAGCATCACGGTGAGGAAGGCTATGATTATAGTCGAGAGGATCGTAAGCTCCCGATTCATTTGATTCGTGAACTGGAGCTGATTGATGAACTCCTGAAGAAAATCAAAACAAACCTCACAAACGGCGACTATCAAAAGGCCATCTTAATTGCAGACCATGGTGCCAGTCGGCTTGCTGTAATTCACGGAACCGAAAATCTATGGGAAATGCAATCAAGCGGGAAGCACTCTGGGAGATGTTGTCCGAAAAGTGAGGTCGATGAGAGGCCGGACAGTGCCACGGATGCGGAAGATTTCTGGGCGCTTGCCAATTATGACCGTTTTAAGGGAAGCCGGAAAGCGAATGTTGAGGTTCATGGCGGCGCAACATTGGAGGAAGTTACCGTACCGATTATCGAGATTTCGTATCTTAACGATGCCGTTGAAGTTAAAATAATGCCGATTGATTCAACTGCAACATTTACGGGTATCCCCGAAATTTTCGTTAGTTTCCGCAAGAAAGCTGCCATTAAAGTATTTTCTACGGAAAAGTTGGTGGATGTCAGCGTCGTAATAGACGGTCATACCTACGAAGCAAAACCGACTGCTGATAATTTCTATGTTGTTGAGGAAATGACTGAAATTCGTCGTGCCAAGACATACAGCGTAGATGTATTTGCCGGTGGAATGCCTGTTGCCACTGGCCTGCCACTTCGAGTGAAAAAAGAAAGCGGCAGCGAAAAGAACATTCTGTAAGGAGGGATACTCGTGACCGAAAAACTTCGGGATTGTTTCGATGAAATGGTCGTCTACAAGGATTTGAAGAAAAGCAACTTCTTTTCTGCGTTAGGTCTGCCATCGTTTTTGAGAGACTGGCTGCTCAAAAAGTTTGCTGATGATGAAGGTAATCTGGACATAGACGAACTTACGGATTTTATCCGCACCTATCTTCCGAATAAAGAAGAATGGGTCAGAATCAAAGATAGAATCATTAACGATAACGAGCGTGTCAAACTCCTGACCAAGATTTCTGTCGATATAAGCATAAAAACCGGAGAAATCACCTTTTCATTGCCCGACTTCGGTTTGACAAATAAAGAAACCATGATTGATGTGTCTACATGGGATCAGTATCGTGGAGAGCTTATCAGTGGGCAGGAGGTCTGGGGTGTGGTCGAGCTCGGCTATCGACCCCCGGATGACACTGCGAAGCCTAAAATTCCAGGGAAAATTCGCCTTACTGGATTTACAAATTTCTGCCCTTATACTATTGACCTTGATTATTACAAGGATGTTCGGAATGAATTTACAACTTCCGAGTGGATTGATGTGCTGTTAGGGGCCATAGATTACAATGCGGGCGGGTATGAAAGTGAGGAACAAAAGCTTTCCATGCTGACACGCATTCTTCCCTTTGTGGAGAAACGCCTCAATCTGATAGAGCTTGCACCCAAAGGAACTGGCAAGTCCTATGTATTTGGCCATGTGAGTAAATATGGTCTTCTAACAGATGGCGGAAAGGTAACTCGGGCAAAAATGTTTTATGATACCGCTCGGAAGACTCCCGGCTTTGTTACCGGCCACGACTTTATCGCAATAGATGAGGTAAAGTTGGTGCAGTTTGGCGATGTGAACGAAATGCGCTCTATCATGCAGGGATATATGGAGTATGGACAGTTTAACATCGGTGGCTACGAGGGGAAATCTGATGCAGGCATCATCTTCCTGGGTAACATCGCACAGGATAATATGGATGAGTGGCAGAATATGTTCTCCGAGCTGCCCTCACTATTTCAAGAAAGTGCATTGGTAGACCGAATCCATGGTTTCATCAAGGGTTGGGATATACCAAGAATGAATGATGATTTGAAGCTGTCCGGCTGGGCGTTAAATTCAGAATACTTCTGCACCATTTTGCACGAGCTTCGCAATGATGTGAGTTATAGAGCGATTGTTGATCAAATTATTGATGTTCCTGATAGGGCAGATACCCGTGACACGGAGGCCGTAAAGCGCATTGCAACAGCATATTTGAAGCTGTTGTTCCCGAATGTGCGGAGCGCACGGGACATCAATCCAAAGGGATTCCAGCAATATTGCCTTCGTCCTGCTGTCCGTATGCGTAAAATCATCAAACGGCAGCTTGGGATTCTCGATGTGGAGTTCAAGGGTAAGGATGTGCCTTCTTTCTCGCTGAAGGAGATTCCTTATGAAAATTGATTGTATCATCTGCGGTAAAAATAATCTTAACAAGAACACCATCGGTATTAACAAAAAACTATTGGGCGAAGACATGGAGAATTTCTACTGTATGGATTGCCTTGCCGAATATCTTGGGTGTACTGTTGAGGAATTGCTTGATAAAATCGAGGAGTTCAAAGAGGAAGGCTGTAAATTATTTGAATGAGGTGGGATTGTGAAGCGTTTTATCTATGCGGATAATGCAGCCACAACACAACTGGATATTGATGCGTTTGAGGCGATGCAACCATATCTTTTAGAAGAATACGGAAACGCTTCGCAGCCCTATTCATTTGCGAGAGCGCCCAAAAAAGCTCTGCGGGAATCGAGGGAAATCATTGCCCAGTGTATTGGCGCTCAACCTGACGAAATATTTTTCACTTCAGGTGGTACGGAAAGCAACAACTGGGCAATAAAGGGAACTGCATTTCTCGACCCGGAAAAACACGGATTTATAACATCAGCCATTGAGCACCATGCGATTTTGCGTCCGTGCGCTGATATTGAAAGAATGGGCTATCCCGTTTTTTATCTGCCGGTAGATTCTACCGGCAAAGTAAATACCGCAACGCTGTCAGAACACATTGCACCGGATACTCGGCTGGTTTCTATTATGGCCGCCAACAACGAGATAGGCTCCATTCAGGACATTCCAGCGTTAGCTGCCATTGCTCATTCCGTTGGCGCAATGTTTCATACCGATGCTGTTCAGGCGGTTGGACATATCAAAATAGATGTGAACGATCTTGGTGTAGATATGCTTTCTGCTTCCGCCCACAAATTCCATGGTCCCAAAGGTATCGGCTTCCTGTATGTCCGAAAAGGGACGCCGCTGGCTCCATACGCAAGTGGCGGCAGTCAGGAAAACCACATGAGGGCGGGCACAGAGAATATCGCATCTATTGTAGGTATGGCGGCTGCATTAAAAAAATGTGTAGATGGACTGAAAGATACAGCGGAGCATTTAACTCGGCTGGAAACCAAACTAATCATGGGCTTGTCAGATGCGAATGTACGATTTTCCAGAAATGGGAGCGCAGCACATATCCCCGGGAACATCAGTCTCTCTTTCCCCGGCTACAGTGGTGAAGCCCTCTTGCACCGATTGGATTTGATGGGAATCTGTGTCTCTACTGGTTCAGCCTGCAATAGCAGAGAAACACAAATATCCCATGTGTTGCAGGCGATTAAACTGGAGCCAGAACTGGCAAAGGGAACAATACGATTGTCGTTAGGAAAGAACAATACAGAAGGCGATATCGACGAAATCGTTGATGCACTTTTGCGAATTTTGAAGTAGAGCTTCTATTGAATACGATAACAATCATCAGCACTTGCTGGATGTGATGAAGTCCCTGTAAGGTGGTGTCATGATGAGCGAAGAACAACCCCTGATTGATTTTAGCCAAATCCCAGAATATGAAATGAAAGCCCTCTGCCGTACACTGCTGCAATCTTGCAGGGAGTTCTATTCCGACCCCAAGAATGTTGAGAAATTTGAACGGTGGAAAGCAGAGCGTGACAAGGAAAACAGAAAAGAGGTGTGATGATGTCAAGGACGATAACCGTAAAAGGAGTTGGCAGAGTCTCCACTCCGCCGGATTACATCGTCATCTCCATGAGCCTTGAAGCGCAGGATACGAACTACGAAAAAGCGATGGAACAGGCCGCACTCCAGATTGACTATCTAAACAAGGCGCTGGAATCTGTCGGATTTAAGAAGAAGTCTGTAAAAACCGTGAATTTCAATGTTCGCACAGACTATGAACGAGTAAAAGACAGAAACGGCAACTATAAAAGCGTATTCAACGGATATATCTGC
Source organism: Candidatus Agathobaculum pullicola (assembly GCF_052117205.1). Taxonomy (NCBI): domain Bacteria; kingdom Bacillati; phylum Bacillota; class Clostridia; order Eubacteriales; family Butyricicoccaceae; genus Agathobaculum; species Candidatus Agathobaculum pullicola. The sequence goes on from NZ_JBQKJP010000012.1 coordinate 37,007, forward strand.
AATCACCGGCTCAAAGTTGAATTTGATTTCGACACAAGGCGGCTGGCGCAGTCCCTTTCCGCAATCTCAAAATGTCTTGCCAAACCAGAGCTGTCCATCGCCTTCACAGTAAAAGACCCGTCTGCGGTCAACAAGAAGCTTTTGAAATCCGCAACGATCAACGCACGGGAAAAAGCGGAAATTCTTTGCGAAGCCTCGAATGTGGCGCTGGGAGATCTGCTCGCCATCGACTATAATTGGGGCGAACTCAATGTTGTCTCACGCACTGAATATATGCTTGATGAAAAGTGCTTGGCGATGCCGATGGGAGCCATGGCCGATATGGACATCGAACCGGATGACATTGATGTAAGCGACACAGCCACTTTCGTCTGGGAGATTCGATAATCAGAATGTGAGGTGCGGAAATGACTTGGGATGAATATTACGAAAAGTTCTATGACTGGGCGACGAGTACACAGATTCGACGGCTTTCCGCCCTCACCTCCTATGGCTCCCCGGCTGAAGTCACCGAAGTAGCTATGGAATTGTGTGATGAAAAGGCCGCAAGTCGGCTGATAAACAGAGCCTTGGATGCCGGTGTCACCTTTCAAGTCGAGAATATTGAGGATTTGAATTGCTGCGTGGATACAGCGACGATGAAGCGTGTCGTTTCCTCCGTCCAAGGAACACTTTCCGATGAAGCGTTGGATACCCTCACCGGCTGCATGGATGATGAAGTATTCCAGACACTTCTGAAAAAGGCTACGAGCGACCAATATGCACCGGCAACGATTATGGAGTTGGTTGACTGCGCAGATGAAGAGACCTTCAAAACGATGGTAATGAAAGTCACGGGATGCTTTGACGCTGAGCAGCTTGATATTTTGAGGGATTATCTTGACCAGGCAACTATCGAGACTCTGATTGAGAAATCGTTACAGGGCAAGGTGCGGTTCGCTCCGCAGCAAATCATGGAGTGGCTCGATTTTGGAATTTCGGAATCCCTCATTGAAAAAATGTCGCTGACCGCCCAAGGGACATTTGATGCCAATCAAGCTGAGGAGTTGTATGATGTACTCCCAGACGATACATATTTGAAGATTGCGAAAAAGCATCATCTGGAACTTCACAATGAGCCCATCTACGAGGACATATCTTATCAGGAATCCGCAGCACCTCGATTGGGCTTTTGGGGAACGCTATTCGCTGCGATTGCCGGAATCAATGCAGTTTCCCGGCACAGCGAACGACACCAGCATAACGGACATTGTAACGGGGACTGCGCCAACTGCCCTCCCCACTATGGGTATCGCTATGGACGATGGTACTATGGCCACGGTCATCAATACGGCTGCGAGTTTGGAGGTAACAAAGGCGATGGCAGCATGGATTGATGAGGTGCATTGATGTTTGGAAAAAAGAAAAAGGCTCCTGCGCCGGCCTTCGATGTGACGCAAAAGCTGAAGAAAACCTGGTATGGCGGCAAGAAACGGATTCCTACCACAAAGGCGGAACAGCGCAAGATGAATGAGGCAATCCTGAAGGTTTATCCCGAGGCGATTGTCATAGATGATAATGCAAAGCGGCAAAGGGAACTGGATTGGATAGATCGAATTAAGGAATACGATGCCTTGTTCAATGACTAAGGCTATAAAGCCACCGAGAAGATAGCAGAGGGAAACCCGCTACAACATGGTCAGAGCATCCAATTTAATGTAATGATCCGTTTTTATCCAGCATCATTGCCACCTGAAAGATGAACTCTTCCGGTGTCGGTCTGTCGCTTTTGAATGACATCATATCCCATAACTTTTGCGCCTCCTTGTCATGGTGATCGTAAGCATGATCAATAGCCAACTGCATTTCACGGAGTACATTTTCTGGCGTGGTTCCGTTCTCCCTGGCAATTTTCGCAATAATCTCTTCAAAGTTTTTCATGGATATTCCTCCGTCTTTAGACTTTTCTCTTGTTCTTTGGCGCAAGTATAACATCATAAGAATGTCGAAATCACTCACATTTTGACAGAGGAAAAAGAAAAAGCGTGGAAGAGCCGAAAGCTCTTCCACACTCATCTATCTACCAATACAGACACTACTTTTAAGACCCGCATCCTTTCTTCGTGAGGGAGCGCCTCGATGGCGGCAGAAAGCTCCGAAGCAACTCCGGCAGTCGCTCGATCCACCACATCCACCAGAAGGTCATCCGCAGATACGCCAAGCACATTTGCAATCGCTACGAAAGTGTCCATCCTCGGAATCTTGGTTCCGCGTTCAATCACGCTCACATGGGTCGGGCTAATGTCAATGCAGGCGGCAAGATCTTCTTGTGTCATGTTCTTTTTCTCCCTTGCAGCCTTGATTCTTTGTCCAACTGCTCTTGCATCCATCCTGCCACCGCCTCCTTTAGAACTCGCTTTTGTTCTAAAGAATAGTATAGTGGTGATGGCCTGATTCATACAGAATCCAAAGAACGAGGTATAATTCTAAAGAACTGTTTACGCGGATAACTTTCAGCAAAGATAGAAAAATCGAGTATCAGGTAAGGCAGTATTGATTGACTGCGCTTTTGATAGCACGCACCAATCAATCGTTTTTTTCAATCTGCATCCAGCGGCGCACTGACTCGAACAGTGCAGATGGCTTCACGCAAGACCTCATGGTCGAGCTGTCCTGGCGCTGCCGCAGTAATAGTTTACAACACGATCCGCCCCGATGCCCGAATGCCTTGTAGTCTCCACCGCATCGATACTGGTGCCAAAGAACAGAAATTCCCAGCCATATAGGAGGACTCTTCTTCGGTTTGGTCGCAGGGAAAGCAGTAATCACAAAATTCCTCGAAAGCATTCACTCTCGATATCGGCGATCTCATCCAGTGGGATTTTCGTCCCATCGGTCAGAACAAATACTCGCTCATAATAGTCAATCCGTTTCAGACTGCCGGTGTGGGATGTATAGGAGCCTCCGGCCTTCCTCTCATCCGGGACGAAGTAGGTAATGGTGATCTCCGGTCGGTCTGCTATGATGTCCTGAAGGTACTGCTGTTTCCGGTCCAGCTCCTCCCGCACTTCCTCCCCAATCTCCACTTTTGTATCTGTCAGCCGTCCGGTTTCCTGGATGGCATCCTCGTAGCCGGTGAGAGCGGCGAAGGGGGAAAACTGTGCCGCTCTGTCCAGCATGGACATCTGCGGCCTTGTTTTGGAGACATGATGGGGCAGATGGATGATGTCATCATACTGTGTTTTCATGATTTTTGCCCCCCTCAAAAGGTGACCACAATTCCCTTGTGGTCGGATAAACGCTTGTCCACATTCCATTCTTCCAGAACTGGCCGTTTGGTGGTAACCATACTGCTTGACACGGCAATGTGGTCAATGCACTCTGTCTGTCTTTCGGTCAAAAGGGTCAATCCTGTATCACGAAACAAATCCAGAAGCGTTGTCCTTGCGGCCTGTGTGAAACAGTAGTTATCCGAGAAGGAGCAGTTAAAATCTCCGCAGACACATATCCCATCGCCCAATTCGGACAGGCGGCGAATGTCATCACACTGCCGGTGCAGTTGTTCCATGAAGGAAGAATGACGATTGCCCAGCGTACCTATGATTGTCCCATACACCAGCAGATTCCCTTTTTCCGTCTTTAGCTCAGCACAGAGGGCGGTACGCGAATCATAGGTTTGATGCAGCCGAACAACGGGATAGTTGGTGTAAAGCGAGACGCGATTTTCTGTGACGGCATAGGGAATGGTCTTATCTCCCATCAATGATGTGGTCTCGCAGCAGAAGGCATAATCGGGATGCAGCCGCTTGTCTGTCTCGGTCAGCACAAGGATGTCGGCATGGATGCCATCACATAAGCCTTGTATCTGGTCGAGCTGTTTTTTGTGCCTGAGCCGCTCCACATTCCATGTGGCAATTTTCACGCCCTATGCCCTCCAATCTGCCCGTTCCTGTCCTTGGCCGTTGCCCCTTCTTCCAAATTCATTCCCCGGAGGATCGCATTCTTGCCGAACTTCTTCTTGATGGTCAGCATAGCCGTCTGCATTTTCTGCTCCCGCTCCAATTCCTGCTTTTCCCGTTCCTGCTGCGCCTGTTGTGCGGCATAGTCGGTAAACAGGTCGAGCTGTTCAAAGCCCCCGTTTTTCACCGGCGCAGACTCTTTCGGAAGGACATGGTTCGCCACCACATTCAGCCTTCGGATGAGAAGGTTTTTGCCTACAATGCAATCAAACAACTCTGCCGCAGCGCACATTATTTTGCGTGTAGATGATGTGTGTCCGTCCAGATTGATGGTGCCATGGGCGTGTTTGGGGATCTGGCGTCCGTAATGATCCTTCACAACCGCACCGTGGTACTTTGCTTTTCTGGCCGGGTCGGTGAGGTTTTCGATGTCATAGCCCACCGTCACCACCAGCTGATCGGTGACAAGCCCCTTGTCCACCAGATCCAGCGAGAGCATATCGGCCATCTCCCGCAGGACAAGCCGTGCCTTCTCCGCATTGTAGGGACAGTGAAGCACCTGCCCGGAGCCTAAGCTGTTGGAGCTTGGCCTGTATGCCTTGATCGCCTCAATGGTGGTCGGCTCCCAGCCCCACGCATGGTCGATGAGCAACTCCGCATTTTTCCCAAAGAGTTGATACAGTAGGTCCTCGTTGCGCTCGGACATCCGCGCCACATCGCCCATGGTGAACATCCCATGCTCTTCCAGCTTCTTTGCATAGCCACGGCCTACCCGCCAGAAGTCGGTGAGAGGCTGATGCGACCACATGGTCTGCCGGTAGGTCATCTCGTCCAGCTGGGCGATGCGTACCCCGTTTTCATCCGCTGGGATATGCTTCGCCACAATATCCATGGCCACCTTACAGAGAAAGAGGTTGGTGCCGATCCCCGCCGTGGCCGTGATGCCTGTTGTCTCAATGACATCCAGTATGATCTTCATGGCAAGGTCATGGGCAGACAGCTTGTAGGTATTCAGGTAGTCGGTCACATCCATGAATACCTCGTCGATGGAGTAGACCACGATGTCCTCCGGGGCGATGTATTTCAGGTAGACCTCGTAGATCTTTGTGCTGTATTCCATGTAGTAGGCCATGCGGGGCGGGGCGATGATGAAGTCGATTTCCAGCTTCGGGTTTTGTTGCAGCTCAGAGATGAAGTGTGACTTGCCCTCCAGCACTCTGCCCGGAGCGTCGTGCCGCCGTCCGGCGTTGGCCTCCCTGACCCGCTGCCTGACCTCAAAGAGCCGCCCCCGGCCGGAAATGCCATAGCTTTTGAGGCTTGGGGTGACGGCAAGGCAGATGGTCTTGTCAGTGCGGCTTTCATCCGCCACAACAAGATTGGTGTCCATGGGGTCAAGCCCGCGCTCCCGGCATTCCACCGAAGCGTAGAAACTCTTGAGGTCGATTGCGATGTAAGTGCGCTGCTTCATGCTTCGGTACGCCTCCTTTCAGCGGCATCAGCTTTTCTTGGCTTTCTTTTTCCTCTTGGGCGCTGTTGCGCCATAGCTCATATCCAGCAGCATTTTGATCAGTTCGTCCGGCACACTGCCGTCTAAGGCAACCGAGATCCAGTTTGCCTTGTTCATGTGGTAAGCCGGAAAGATGCCGGGTTCTTTCCGCAGTGAGCCGATGAGGATCGGGTCGCATTTGAGGTTTACCACATCAATAACATCCGAGCCTGCCAGACCCAGCTTGTTTTTGGGAACATCCATCACAAGGGCAAACCATTTGCGGTTGCCCGGATGCCGGAAAACCTCGTTGTTGGGGTATTTTATCCACGGGTGGTTTGCCTCACAGGGATAGGTTTCAAGAATATATTGCTTGAACTGTCCCCGATTCATTCTGCAAACCTCCCGCTGCATTGCTCAATAGATGTGTTTTCCAAATTCATATGCCTCTTGCAGATGGTCGGTCTTGTCAATCTGTGGCTTGCCGTTGGTGTCGCCGCAGCCTCCGGCCAATAGCATCCCTCTGTCATGGAATCCGATGTAGTTGACAAGGGTAAACTGATAGTAAGAAACCGCTTGCTCAAATGTCCAGAAGAAATTGTCAGCGGAGGTCATCAGCAAGGCGCAGTCTTTGGAGGGGTATTTCTCATACCGTCCCAACGGCGGGTTGGGATCTTCCTCTGCGATGCAATAAAAGCGCTCGATCAGCGCCTTTAGCTGAGCGGAAATCGTCCAGAACAGTAAGGGTGAGGCAAAGACAATGCAGTCTGCATCCTTAATTTTGGGAACAAGCTCGTTGAAGCTGTCCTTCTGTACGCAAGGCTTTCCATACCGACAGGCGTTGCATCCCATGCAGCCCTTTACTTCCTGTTTTCTCAGTGAAATAACTTCTACGGTATGCCCCGCTTCTTTCGCACCACGGGCAAAGTGTTCCACCAACTGGGCAGTATTTCCGTTGGGTCTGCCGCCCCCTTGGATAATGAGAATGTTTTTCATCCGGAACCTCTTTTCTGCTCTTGATACAGCTTCCAATTTATTCGTACTCCACATCGTTGTCCCGGCACCAGCGCTCTGCCAGCTCCCGGTAGGCATCCGCCTGATAGTCGTACCACAGCTGCTCGATGCCGTGGAAGCGGATGGTCTGCTTGAAGCGCCGGAATGCACCCCTGCCCCGGATCGCTGCGCCGAGTTCGTTTTTCATCCTTCCCGGCGGGAGGTAGTCCACAAAGGAGTCCATGATGCTGTATTCGTGGATATCATATTTTGTCGGAAAATGCAGGAACCGCTTCGGTTCGTTCTCAACCAGAGCGGCAAGCGCCTCGTCGGTCTCACCAGTGACCCACGCATCGGGCAGATAAACCGTTTCGTTGGTTTTGGTGTCGTAGAGCATCGTGTAGGCATCGCTGGCCTGTTCGATTGCGTCTATGACTGTTTGCAGCTTGATTTTCATATGCTCACCGTCCGCAGCACTTTTTGAACTTCTTACCGCTGCCGCAGGGACAGGGATCATTCCGCCCCACCTTCTTCGGCTTAGCAGCAGTTTGAGCCGCTGCAATCTCTTTCAATAAACTCATACGCAGTTCTTCACTTGGCATATCCATCGTCAAGATCCCCTGCCGCAACTCTTCGGGATTCATGGTTCCGTCCGCAATGGCCTGACGGATGTTCGGACCAAAGGAAAGGGATTTGGGGATGCGTTCTTCCGGGGGAAGTAAGGCAAAAAGTTCATCAGGAGTATGCCCTCGGTTGCATTGCATCCGCACATGGTTGTGAAAGGGGGTATAGACCTCGGCAAAATCGCCTACATCCACTTTGCGGCGGAACTCCACGCCAATCTCATCCAACCGGTTCAGCACATCCTCCAATCCGGCGTTCATGCAGTGGAGGCCATAGTAGATGTCTACGAAAACCGCTTCCATCTTGTCCTCCGGCACGGTGGTTTTGGTCAGGAGGAAGGTGCGGAATGCTTCCGCTTCTGGGGTGTTCTCCCAGTAGAAGGGATTGTCGTAGGCCAGAAGCTCCTTTTTGTCCGGCACATAGTAGGGTTTTCCCTGATGGCCCCGTAAGACCTCGTGATAGGGATCAAGATCCTCGTCGATCAGCTGCACGTCGATGACCTCATATTCCATCAGCTCCGTTTCGGGGCCGTCGTAATAGAGTTCAGACTTGCCGAGGATGTAGTAGTCCTCACACTCATGCCGCGCGATTTCGGCAAAGGCCAGAAACTCCTCCCTGGTTACAAGGGATTTATTCTGGGAGGCGATGATCCCATAGAGCTTGTGCAGGGGGATAATGCCGTACAGATTGGCGGCGGCATTAAAATACTTCCGCAGGAGCCGGGAAGTGGCGTCCTTCAGCGGGATCTCCCGATAGAGGGCGTTCAGTTTTCTTCGCCCGTATATCTCCGGCATCGGGATATAATAGGGTTCCTCTCTGCTCATTCCGCTTCCTCCACGATTCCAAAGTCAATGAGAATATTCTTGTCAGCATGGGTAGGATAGACAATGCCGGTCATCTCGTAGGCGTACCGCTTGGTCTTACGGAAATCCTTTGTCCGCTCCGGAGCGAAGGCGGCGGTCTCATACTTTTCGTATTCCGACAGACCGGCGCACTCATCCGCAGCTGCCTTGATGAGTGCGTCGGTCACATCGTAGATGTCTTTTCCATACTCCACAGCCACCAGCTCGTGCTTCTTCACATCCTTGTCCAGATTCCCGAAGGAACGATACAGCAAATATTTCATCTTGATTTTCTCCTTTTCGCTTGTCCCGGCAAAACCATCTCGTTCATTTTAAGAAATCGCTTCGGTGTTCCTGTTCACGGAAGCGATACCCCCTCGTGTTCAGCTCTGAGACCTTGAGCGCCACCAAATTGATGTCCGAAGACATTGCCCGCGCAATCTGGCCCACATCGTAGCCGCCGTATATGTATTCCAGAATTTCCTCGTCTGGAAGGGCGATCTGTGCGGCAAACATATTTGCCTCGTATTCCATGCGCTTGTCTCTCATGTCAAAGATATTGAATTCCTGCAGTCCGCCGGCACGGATTGCATCTTTACGGTGGAGGCGGTCATGGCCGATCTCATGGAGCAGAACAATGTCGTGCATCACGGGGTCGAGATGTTTATTGATAAAGATATAGCGGTTTCGTTCAATGACCATGTATGCGCCTTTTTGACGGGAGAAATCACGAGACATGACGATCAGCCCCAGCTCCCTTGCGATCCGGTCAGCATTTCTCGTGCCGCATTGCCGCACAATACGGTTGGCTTTTTGAATGGCTTCCTCCGCTCGAATCAGCATAGTGGTATCACCCCTTCCGGGCAGAATGGTACTGTTTCAATATAACAGATGAAAAGTCCCATAGAGCGGGCTTACTTCGTTCCTTCCTGCTGTTTCAGATACTTTTGGGGCGTGTATTTCTTGTTTCGCTTCTTCGCATCGATATAGGCTTCCTGAATGGCAAGCATCATCTCATCCATATCTTCTTCTGCCATCTCGCCTCCGGAAAAGGCTACCCTTACTTCTTTTAGCAGTCGCTCGGCGCCCTTCTTGCCCCGATAGCCATATTGCTGCCCCGCCATTGCGATGAAATCGTCGCCCTCGTTGTGCAGATAGTCTGCATCGCAGCCGAGAATCCGGGCAAGAATGCCATACACCTCGCGGTTCTGGGGGTATGTGCTGCCCTTTTCATAGTTGGTGATCGTCTTGAGTCCTACTCCCGCCAGTTTCGCAAGTTCCGCCTGAGTAAGTCCCTTTTCCTTGCGCAGTACGCGGAGCTTTTCTCCGAACCTCATAGTATATCCTCCTACCTGTAAGCGTGATAATATGCAATCTATTTGCGTTTTCCGCCTAAAAGTGCTTGACACAAGCAATCCGTTTACATATAATGATAATACGCAATCGCTTTACGCATTTATTGTATATCGGTTTGCGTGTCCCGTCAAGAGTGCGCAGACCAAAATGTGATGTTCGTTTTCGTTTGGACTGAAATTGGTAACGGACACCGGGCAACGAGAAAGTTGCCGGTGCCCGTTATGTGTAGCAAGGAGTGAGAAACATGAGTGCACACTGCAGGAAAGCCTATGTCTCGGTCAATCTGGATGTGGATCAGGAGGGCGTATTCCATCCGCGCTTCATCCGGTGGAAAAACGGCCTAATTTTTCAGATCGATCAGGTACTCTATAAGTGCCGTGCCTCTTCCAAAAAGGTGGGTGGCGGCGGCATTCGCTATACGGTGCTGATCCGTGGCAGAGAATCCTATCTGTTTCAGGAGGGCAGCAAGTGGTTTGTTGAAGCAAAGGAGACCTAACGATGATCTTATCCCAGAAGAAAATCGAAGAAATTGCAGTAGCCGTAACCAAGGATTTCAATGAGTTCTTTTTCGGCAGCGAAACCAAGGACATCCGACGAATGGCACGAGGGACACCGATTGACCAGTTCGCCAAGGAATACCTTGGCTTGGAAGTGTCGTTTGCCCATCTTTCCCCGGATGGAAGCATCTGTGGTCTGACCGCCTATGCGGATACCGAGTATATCACGGAAGAGATGGGCGTGAAGCGAACCATCCCACTCAGGAAAAATCAAATTCTGATGGACACCAACTTTATTCAACCCGGACAAGTCCAAAAGCTCTGCGGCAAGAGACGCTTTACCCTTGCCCATGAGTGCGCACATCAGATTTTGTTCCAGATGGAAAGTGAAACTGCGCAGTCAGCCTATGCAAAGAAATACTCGGCACGGACAGTGTATTCGCTCCGCGACTTAAAGACTCGCGAGGACTGGAATGAATGGCAGGCTAATGTCCTTGGCGCGGCCATCCTTATGCCGCAAAAAGAAATTGATCTTGCCATGTGGTATTTTGCCGGTGGCAAGAAGTTAATCAATTACGAGGGGGTGTTCGCATATCGTGACAAGTTATCACTGTCTCTTTTGTGTAGGCAGTTTGCCGTGTCGAAGTCGGCGGCTGTAATCCGGCTGAGACATCTCGGTTACATTGAGGATCGTCCGTACCGGGAATATTCAGATCCCTTGGAGGTGTGGGCATGAAAAAGAATATCCGCATCTCTGAGCCGTCTGAGGAAATGATGGAGAAGATCCGAAAAGCGCGTCATGCCATCGCAAACCAAAAAACAAGGATGGTGAAATGTCCCTTCTGTGGACACAATTCAATCGCTGTATTTGAGGACACCAGAGGCCATGTCCAAGCAAAGTGCAAACGCTGTGGACAGGAGACCGTCTTTAATGTCCTCAGTATGAGACGGTTAAAACTTCGCTTTTATCAAGACCGATAAGGGCAGAGATTAACAAATAAATATTGATAGCTGTGCTGTGGAGCCGCTGACTGGTGAGTCTTCCTAATGCCGCATGATCAGATGTTTCCAAAATGGAAACACCTGATTTATCGGTATGGAATTACACGCTCACCGTCATGCGGCTCTTTTTGTTGCCTCGTCATTCCGCTGCTTCGCACCAGCGGAAAGGACGAAGCAATGAAAGGAATCCCGAAAACCCCAGTCGAGTTCGACTATGACCTCTGGACAACGGAGGACGGCAAGTGCATGGTGCGGATCAAGGCTACTGGCGAGGTAACAGAGGTGGAGCGCACTGTGATGCAGGTGTTGCGTTCGGAGGAAAAGCGGTTCCGTCGAGCAATGTCACTGGATCAGGAAGCGGATAGAGACGGCATATCCAAACCAACGATTCTATCGCTGGATGTGCTCCCTGAAGATGTGACAGACTCCAACTGGTTGGCTGATACGGTCGATTACACAGAAGAAATCTCCACGAAGCTGCTGGAACAAAGACTGCGAGAGAGCCTGACTCCTACCCAATATGGAATTTACCAGGCTTGCATTCTGAATGGGATCAGTTACAAGGCTTATGCGGATCAAATGGGAGTCAGTTATCAGAGCGTCCAGAATGCAATCCGACTCATTCAGAAAAAAGCGAAAAATATTTTTGGGTGATGGTTGTGATTTGCTGAAAAAATGTCCGTTGTAAAGTGAAGGGGTTCTTCGGACGCCTTCATTGAACCTTTTCAACTGAATATCCGGCAGCTAAATAACATCAGCGGATGAGCGAGCGATGCGGACGGTGCGCGATGACCACCTGTAGGGGAGAAAGGGGCAAAGCCCTCTTTCTCTTCTATCAATGACGGCCAATAAGGTGCCCAGCGGGTCCACCGATCCAAAAGCAGGCGTGGCAGTCTGTTTCGTCAAGACCTCATCCGCCTACAATGGTACCCCTGCCCAGCCACAGTCTCAAGCAATGGGGGCAGCTCGGAGAGATCCTCGGAGGGGTTCGATTCCCGGAGTGCGGCGCCCGCCGCAGTTTAGATGTCCGCCCTGGCCTGGGGAAGTAGTGTCGAATACAGGCAAAAAAAGACGAACAATCGTCTTGATATCAGAAGCAATGGGGGTCACCCACTATGTAGCGAAGTAAGCCAACACTGCCGCAACCAGACGGGGTGGCCCCTATTTTTGTGGTATCAATTCAATTTTGCAGTTAGGAGGGATCACACCATGATTACCATGTCACAAACCAAAAGTGCAAACTATCTGTTTATCGTGGTCGTGCTGAAATCGATGCGGAACAGCGGTGTGATCACCGCCGCTGAATACGAGCGAGCCAAGCGATATTACCAGAAGCTTACCGGCTCGGATCTTGTTATTGCGGATTAGGATGTCAGGACGGCATCGTCTAATCTGATGGAGTTTGCACGGCGCAGTCTGTTGACTATGTAGAAATTTCCTGATCTGCATTTATTCAATGGATTTTATCTTCTTCTTGAATATAATGTTGCTTGAACCGTAAAAGTGGATTGTACCAAAATGTAGTACAATCCAAAATTCAGCCAGAAAGGGGATTCTGCTGATGCCACAGGCCAAACTCATCTCGCCCATCACCAGACAGGAAATTCGGAAAGTCCGAGTCGCTGCCTACTGCCGGGTATCTTCCAATTCAGCAGATCAGCAGAACTCCTATGCCAACCAGATTCGGGTCTATACCAGCCTCATTCAGAGAAAAAAAGAGTGGGAACTGGTGGAGATCTTCGCGGATGAAGGGCTGTCTGGCATGAAAGCGCAGAACCGAACCGAATTCCAGCGAATGATCAAGATGTGCGAACAGCACCAAATCGACCTGATCGTCACCAAGTCCGTCTCCCGCTTCGCCCGAAACGCCAAGGAGTCTCTGGAATATGTCCGGAAGCTGAAGCTGCTCGGCGTGGGGGTGCAGTTCGAGAAAGAGGGAATCTACACTCTGGCCCTCGGGGATGAAATGCTCCTCAATACCTTCTCTGCCATTGCGCAGGAGGAGTCCAAGGCTATTTCCCAGAACCAGCGGCTTTCCATCGTGAAACGGATGCAATCGGGTGAGTATGTGGACAGCAACGCTCCATACGGTTTCCGGCTGGTGGAAAAGGCACTGGTGGTCTATGAACCGGAGGCGGCCATCGTCCGCATGATGTTTGAAAACTACCTGAGCGGCCAGTCTACATCGGAGATCGCCCGCGACCTTAACAGCCGCGGCATCAAAACTAAGACCGGGAAATCCCTCTGGCGCTCCACCAAGGTGGCGTACATCCTTGGGAATGAACGGTATTGCGGCGATTGCAAATACCAGAAAACCTACCGTGACACCACAGTCCCGTTCAAACAGTTCCGAAATCGAGGCCAGGAGGATATGTTCTACGCCTCCATGACCCACGCTCCGCTCATTGACCGAGAAACCTTCGACAAGGTCCAGACCCTCCTGAAAAAGCGTCAGGATATCTTTGGGAAATCCACAGCGCAAAATATCTATCCTCTTACGAGCCGCATTCAGTGTTCTGAGTGCGGCTCGTATTTTCGCAGGCGGCAGGTTTCCGGGACCGCCAAGTGGGGATGTTCCAAACACATTCAGGATCGCACCCAATGCGACTCGAACTACTACAGTGAGGATCGGATCTATGATGCCTTCATCGCCATGGTCAACAAGCTTCGGTTCTCCGAATACGACATTCTGGGTCAAACCCTGCTCCGCCTGGAATCCGCCGAGCTGAAACAAAAGCGGAAAAACACAGCCGCAAGGGAGATCAGCCGGAGCATCGCAGATCTCAATGCCAAGCTGGTGATGGTGGAACAGCTCCATGCAAAAGGATACCTCAAAGACGAGGTCCACAAAGCTCAGGTGCAGGATATCAACGACCAACTGCGCCAACTGAAGCGTGAGCGCCAGTGTGAATTCTCCTCGGGCATCACCGATATAATCGAGGAAGTGACACGGCTGAAAAAACTGCTGGAGGAGTTGGAAGAACCCCTGGACCGATTCGATGAAAAGCTGTTTGCCGAGATTGTCCAGGCCATCCGCATCACCCGCCGGGATGAAATGACGGTCACCCTCATCGGCGGGCTGCGATTTACAGAAATGCTCTGACGGAGAGGAACCTCAAAATGAAGAAGATACGCTATATCCCATACGGTTACACTATGCGGAACGGAAGGACAGTCATCGCACAGGATGAAGCTATGGTCATCCGTGAGATATTCAGCGCCTACATCAACGGCGCTTCCCTCCAAAGCATTGCCGAACTGTTGACTGAAAGGAAGATCCCCTACAGCGAGAGGACGGATGTGTGGGATAAAGCCCGTATCGCAAGAATCATAGGAAACGCCAAATACCTCGGAGATGGAGAATATGACCCCATCATCGAGGAGGAGCAGTATGAGGAGGCTGCTGCGGTGCGGACAGCCCGCCAGCGGAACACCTTCGAGAAAAATCTGGAGGGGATCGACCTGCTCCGGAACCGGGTCCGGTGCGCGGAATGCGGGGCGCCAATGCGGAGGAGAGTAAGCAACAGGCACCGGATTCGGGAAAGCTGGGAATGCACCAATGCGGATTGCGGACAGCGCATACGAATTTCCGATACGCATCTGCTGGAAAAGGTGACGATCCTGATGAACCGCATCATCGCTAACAGCCACCTGCTCATACCCCGCCCCAAAAAACGAAGGGAGTTGTCGGCAGAGGCTCAGCAAATCAACAGGGAAATCGATGCCGAACTGGAGCGGGATAATCCCAGTGACGCCCTGGTCATCGCCAAAACAATTGAGATGGCGGAGCAGCTGTACGCAGAGAGCGATACACATCTGCAGATCGCCGCATCCATCGCCCGAAAACGTGTGCGCATGATGACGCCCCAGGAGGAATTCAGTCCGGCCTACTTTAGTGACATCGTCGCCTATCTGACGCTGGGAAGCGGAGGACAGGTGATCCTACATACCAAGACCGACGTAGAGATCGGAGGGGATGAAAATGAATGTAACCAGGATACCGAAAAAGACCATATCGGTCATTGAGCCGAAGCGCTCGCTGATCGTCAACAAGGAGCAATATCACCAGCGCCGGGTTGCCGCCTACTGCCGGGTATCCACTGACAGCGAGGAACAGCTTACCTCCTACACCAACCAGAAAAAAGTGTACACCGAAATGATTGCCGCCAAGCCGGAGTGGGAATTTGCCGGCCTGTACGCTGATGAGGGCATCTCAGGAACTCGAGCAGATAAACGGCCCCAGTTCCAAAAGATGATCAACGACTGCCTGGCAGGAAAAATCGACTATATCATCACCAAGTCGGTCTCCAGATTTGCCAGAAACACTGTTGACTGCCTGGACCATGTGCGTATGCTCAGGGCAAGAGGGATTGGCATCTACTTCGAGGAGCAAAATATAGACACACTGCAAATCGACAGCGAGCTCTATCTGGTCATCTACGCAGGGTTCGCACAGTCTGAATCCGAAAGCATCAGCAAGAATGTCACATGGAGCTTTCGGAAGCGATTCCAGGACGGCAAGCCCGTATTCAATTATAAGTGCCTGCTTGGATACCGAAAGGGCGAGGACGGAGAACCGGAGATCGTCCCGGAGGAGGCATCCATCGTGGAGAGAATCTTCAATATGTACCTGTCAGGTGAAACCATCAACCGGATCTCAACCAAACTCAGAGAAGAGAATCTCCAGATACCAGGAAAACGATTCTCCTTCTCTGCGAGCATGATTAAGGGTATTCTCCGGAATGAACGATACTGCGGGGACAGCATCCTTCAAAAGACGGTCACAATTGACTGTATTGGCAAGGTCCGTCGCAAAAACACGGGTGAGGCACCCATGTACTATGTACAGAATAGCCATGTTGGTATCATCAGCCGAGAGCTCTTTCACAAAACGCAGGAAGAACTCGCCAGGCGGATGAGTCGGGAGCCAAACTCCACCAAAGCAGCCACTACGGCCACCGGAAAATACTCCCGGTATGCGCTGTCCAATGTGATGATCTGCGCCGAATGCAGGAGCCGATACAAGCGCGTGACCTGGACATCCCGTGGGAAAAAGCGGGTGGTCTGGCGCTGCATCAATCGATTGGACTACGGAAAGCGGTACTGCAAGTCCTCCCCTACAGTAGACGAGGAAGCGCTCCATGCTGCTATCGTCCGGGCGGTCAACCGCTTCAATGAGGAAGACGAGGCCACCTATCTGGCACTTATGAGGGCGACCATTGGGGAGGCCATCGGGCTGAACGGGAACAGCGATGAAATCGACCTGCTTCGCCGAAAAATCGATGGTCTGAACCGCAAAATGGTGTCCCTCATCAATGAGAGCGTAGAGAGCGGCGAGGGCATTGAAAGCCATGAGGCGGAATTCAAGGAGCTTTCCGATACCATCGAACTCCTGCAAGGGAGAATCAAAAAGCTGGAGGACGCCCTCCTCTCGGACCAGGGGAATGATGGCCGCATCCTCCAGCTGCAGCAAATCATCGCAGATCGTGCGTCGAGAAAGATGGAGTACGACGATACCATCGTCCACCAGATGATCGAGTGCGTAAAGGTATATCCCGACGGCAGGCTGGACATCATCTTCGGCGGCGGGTATCTCATCGAGGAAGCGCTCAATGAGGAAAACAAATAACTTCAAATATAATTGACATAATCGCCAAGGTAATATACTATAATGTATGTTAGGAGGCGATGATGTATGGGCAAAAGAGCGGCGGTCATCATGCCGCAGACAAGAAAGATTCTGGAGCAGATGGGTGAGCAGATCCGCCTTGCCCGCCTGCGCCGGAAGCTGAGTCTGGAACTGGTGGCGGAGCGGGCGGGGATCAGCCGGGCCACCCTCATCTCCATCGAGAAGGGTGCGCCCACGGTATCCATCGGCTCCTATGCCGCCGTGCTGCACGCACTGAACAATATGGACAGCGACCTGCTGCTTATTGCCAAAGATGATGAATTCGGCAGGAAGCTGCAAGACCTGGCGCTGCCTACCAGACGGCGGGCGCCCAAGAAAGGAGAGTAGCCCATGGCGCAGGACGAAAAGACCATCTATGTATATGAAAATTGGCGTGGAGAGACCCCCACCCTGATGGGGCGGCTCCGCTGCAGCTTTATCCGGGGGCAGGAAACCTTCTCCTTCGAGTATGACCCCGCCTGGCTGACATCCGCCGAGAGTTCCTTCTCTCTGGACCCGGATCTGGCCCTCTACCGGGGACGGCAGTATGTGCCGCTGGACAAGCGGCTCTTCGGGCTGTTCGCCGACTCCTGCCCGGACCGCTGGGGCCGCCTGCTGATGCGGCGCAAGGAGGCAATTGACGCCAGAAAAGAAGACCGAAAGCCCCGAAACCTCACAGAAAGCGATTTCCTGCTGGGGGTCTACGATGAATCCCGCATGGGGGCACTGCGGTTCAGCCTGGAAGAGGGGGGAGACTTTCTCTCCAACGACAAGTCCTTCGCAACGCCGCCCTGGGTTCATCTTCGGACACTGGAAAACGCCTCTATCGCCTTTGAGAATGACGAAAGCGGCCTGAACGAAACATGGCTGCGGGAGCTTCTGGCCCCCGGTTCCTCTCTGGGCGGAGCAAGGCCCAAGGCCACGGTGCAGGCAGCGGACGGCGCTTTGTGGATCGCCAAGTTTCCGTCTAAGCACGATGAATCCAACAGCGGCGCATGGGAGAAGGTCGTGCATGACCTGGCGCGGCTGTGCGGATTGAATGTCCCGGAATCCAGGCTGGAGACCTTCTCCAAGACCGGCAGCACCTTCCTGGTCAAGCGATTTGACCGGGATGGCCGCCGCCGTATCCATTTTGCCTCCGCCATGACTCTGCTGGGAAAAACCGACGGAGCCTCTGCGGCGGACGGGAGCAGTTATCTGGATCTGGCGGCGTTCATCCGCGCCAATGGGGCGGCTCCCAGGCAGGATCTGGCTGAGCTGTGGAAACGGATCGTATTCAGTATGGCGGTGTCCAACACCGACGACCACCTGCGCAACCACGGTTTCCTCCTGACTCTCACCGGCTGGCGACTGGCTCCGCTCTACGATGTAAACCCAGTCCCCACAGGCGACCGTCTCTCCCTCAATGTGAGCGAGTACGACAACACCATCGACCTGGATCTGGCGCTGGAGGTCGCTGACTACTTCGGCTTATCTCCCCAGGAGGCTCAGCAGGCGGCGGAGGAGATCTGCAAAACCGTATCCGGACACTGGGAGCAGCTGGCCGGACAGTATGGCCTCAGTCGGGGCGCTGTGGAATATATGCGCCCGGCCTTTTCCCTCCGGCCATGAAATTAAAAATGGACCATTCCCACAGGAACCGTCTCCATCGAAGTTAGGTTTCTTCGGAATACGCTTTACAGTCATAGCGTGTGTTGGCATCGCATCCAAATCAAAGGCAAAGACATTGTAATGGGGGACTGCACCAATTGTCTCCCTCACAGTGGTTACCGATACTGCAGATGGTATTATGGACATGACCATGTACGCGGCTGCGAGTTCGGCGGAAATAAAGATAGTGGCAGCATGGATTAATTATCCGCGAAATTTACAAGTTCTCTTACAGAACACGATAGGAGGTGCGCTTATGAGTTTAAAAGGTAAACTCACAGCTTTAGCTGGTGCTAAAATCGCCGAAAAAGTCATACCGAAAGGATCGGTAGATGGGGTGGTAAACTCCGTGCTGAATAAACTCGGTCAAGCCACAGGGCAGAAAACTGCGGCCGAACATATCCAGGGAATCAAGAAAAATTTCCTGGTTATCAAATCAAAGTCCTATTCCATAGGCACGATGGTCGGCCTCTTTACTGGGAAAACGCCTGATATGAATGATTATCTTGGGCGTTATCAAATTGTTGACGGCAATGGTACGCTCAAGTATAAATCTAACGCTGAGAACACTATCACCGACCGTGAAATCTTGGATTTGTTTGATGCAAACGGAAATAAAATCGGCTATGTTAAAGAGCATCTGATTTCTACAGGTGTTCCGTTGTTTGAAAAAGAGGTGAAGAAATGCACGGTATTCTTGGGTAAAGAAAAAATCGCATTGCTAAAAAAATATGTGTCATTTGGTAATCTGGAGTTCGAGGTTCTTGAAGGTAGTGTCAAAATCACACACCAGGAAGGCAAGAGTTTCAAAATCCAATATAAGGGTAAGCAGGTAGCTACTCTGCATGATTGTCCTTTAAATCTTAAGGATGGCTATGCCGATAAATTCGTTATGGAGTATGATAATTCTGAAGATGAAGTCATTGCAATTCTGCTTGCAACAGCAATCGACCTTATAAATACATAAATCTTTTAAGCATGAACGATGTATCTACCAACGGCGAATGGGGTAAGGTCGCATAATCTGGGGCGGCTGTGGATTAGATGTCCCGGAATCCAGCCCGAAGACCTTCTCCAAGGTCGGCAGTACCTTCCAGGTCAAGCAATTTGACAGGAACGGTCGCCTCCGCATCCACTTCGCCTCCGCTATGACACTACTGAGAAAAACCGATAGAGCCTCTGCGGCGGACGGGAGCAGTTATCTGGATCTGGCGGCGTTCATCTACCCTCCGGCCATGAAATCACAAGCGGACGATTCCCTGGGGAGTCGTCCGCTTGTTTATTCCTCGGGGTTATCTCCGAAGGAGTCCTCGTTCTCCTCCTCATCCAGATCTGTATCAATGTCCAGCCCTTCACTGTTCCCCACATTCTTCTCGTAGAGCCTGGTCCACTTAAGCGGATATTTACACTTTCGGTTGTAGGCAATAAGCATGGCCTCGGCATACCCCATGGAGCCGGGCCGCCGCTCCTTGGCGGTTCTGGAGAGCAGCTTTACCGACATCTCGCCCACCTTTTCCTTGAAGTTTTCATCCTTCAGCGCATCTCCAAAGGTATGGACCAGGCGGGCAATGCCGTTGAGCATATTAGCGGAGAGAGAATTCATATCGCCCTCCCAAGTGCCCACACAGAGCCGAAGTGTCCGGTCCAGAACATGATAGCCGAACTTGTCGTAGATGCTTTCCAACGTGGACACAGCGCAAACCACCCCATAGTTTCTGACTTGGCCAATGGAAAGCGAGTAGGACTCCACCAGATCCCGGATAATGAGCTGTTTCTGATTTCCGGCTTCGATATTTGCCATGAACACCTCATAGGGCTTTAAGGGTTTCACGAACTTCATCTGATTGGCGAAGATATCCGCCTCGTGCTCATAGTTGAGATCGTCGTAGATCATGCACCAGACCGGCGTGTCCCGAGAACCGGAGGCCAGCGCGACGATCTCCACCGTGTGCTGCCCATTGAACACATAGTTGACGCCGTTTCGTCGGCTTACCTTGACCGGATTGATCTGATATAGATCAAAGTGGGCTGCCGCATTCAGTACATGCTGTTCGGATATGTTTCGCTGATACTCCTGGTTGGACACCAGATTTTTAATGGGGATCTGCTCGAAATGGACATTGGGTACAAACATGCTGAAATCAGCCATTAGGAATCCTCCTCAATTGCCGCGAGCATCTCCTGCACCTTTTCTCCCAGCGCTGTTAAGGCTGCCTGCAAGTTCTCCTTGGCTGCGGGAGAGATGGATGCGAGATGCGCCATATTTCTGGTTCGCTCGATGGAGCTCATCCAGGAGGGAATGGTGAGGGTCAGTCCAGCCACCTCCGCATCCGGATCATAGGCGGGCATCGTCTTGATGGCAGGCTGCTCCGCCGCCTGTATGCCGGGCTTAGAAGACGCCTCGGTGGAGAGGCTGCGCCGTGAATCGCTGTATCGGGCAAAGGCATAGGGATTGTTCCCGATTTTCTTACTGAGTTCCTTCAGCTCCGCAGGGGCCATCTCCGCCAGTGCCACAATGTTTTCGAAGGATATCTTGTATGTCCCCGACAGGATGTGGGGAATCAATTCCGGCGCGGTTTTTGCAATCGCATCCAGCGCCACGCTGTATTTTGCATATTTTTGGACCGTTGCTCCAGACACATGATGCTCCTTTCCCAGACGGGCGGCGGTTCGTCGACTGCTCTCTTCCTCTACCGGACGGCCTCTTCCAACTGTGGCGAGGGGATTTGGGCAGTACTGATTATAGCCGTTCTCATTCCGGTGCGCTTTCTTTTCCGCCTCATACTGCCTGCCGATCAGATACTTCTTCGTCTCCTCTGAAATGTTGCGGCGACCGAGTTGATTGGAGCAGATCCAGGCGATTGCCGCATCCCGGTTTGGAAAAACCTGTTCTTTTACGCCATAAGGGATTTTCAATTTATTGCAGATCTCGTATCGGTTATGTCCGTCTACAATGGTACCGTCCCAAACAACGATGGCCTCCCGGCAGCCCTCCATCACCAGATTCAGCTCCAGCTGCCGGTATTCCTCCCGCCGGAGAGGTCGAATCAGGTTTTTGAATTCCGGATCGATCCTGAGTTCCCTAAACCCCTTCTCTTCCATATTGCCTCCTGCGCTCCTGCGGTTTCACGGTTTGGAGGGAAAAATAGGCGACCCGGTTCACCGAATCGATCTCTCCTGTCAAATGATAATTGAACCGCAGATCGAAGCCACCGACAATCTCCGACAGATTGCTCAGCAAGGTAGAACTATAAAACTCTACGGATTGGTTGGTGTGAAAGCTGACACTGGACAATCGAACCTTATTTGCCGTTCCCCCAATCATAGGCTTGTCCGAGCCAAGAACGGCGATATAAAGTTCTTCCGGATTCACTAAAAACTGCACATAGGCAGGACTGCCCAGGCGGCGTATGGTTTTCTTGTGGATGCGGATTCGATTGCGAAATGGATCAAGGGTCAGCGAGGCTTGCGGTTGATTTTCTCGACTCATATTCTGCCTCCTATGATGGATTCTGTTCTTCGCTTCCGTCCGGTATGGGAGCCTCCGCAATAGGCGTTTCTGGCGTAGAGGCACGATCCCGAAGCCCATACACCGCATATCCTTCAAAAATATCAACCTGCATGGATTTCTGATGTTCCCGGAACGGCAGGCCAAATTGTGTTTTCCAACCTTCCGGGAACACCGGCGTCCGGGAGGCTCTGGGCTTCTCGCCATCCTTCAGAACCCGCTGGTATACTTCGGTGGCAGTCAGGTCAAATGCGATAAGCCATTCATCCTTGGCGTGGATCACCCGTCCGAGGAGCTTGTATCGATAGTCCAGATTCCATCCCATCAGAGAAAACACCTTGGCAAAGAAGATCTTGCAGGTGATTTGCTTCGGCTTTCGTCTGCCAGAGCCATTGGTACACCAGGCGCAGGCATCCCGGTCTTCTGCCTGACAGGGGCGGATCGCCAATATTTTGCTTTCCTGATTGACCAGCACCTGCACATAATCTACCTTCGGGAATCGATTCAGGCAGGCAGCATTTACATAGAATTTATAGTTGTTAAAGGTCACGGATGGCTCATTGATATGGGCAAAGAATTCCCGGCGTACCACCTGGTAGCCCTCGTAATTGAATTCCCGCTCCGTCTCCAGAACATCATCGCCTTCATGACCTGCCTGATGAACGTCCACTTCCATCTCCGGCATGACAGGAGCAATCCCGGCCGTCTGCTCCCCTTCCAGAGAACGGAGCATCCCGGCAATCACACCACCGGGTTTTTCGCCTCTCTCCTCGCTCAATTATGGTTCCTCCTTTCCGCGCCGGTTGAATTCCTGGCGGATATAGTCTCTCAGTTCCTCAAAACCGGTCACATGGAGTTTTTGACCGGTTTCGTAAAGCTGCCCCTCTATGCGAATCTTCCAATCCTCCTCGCTCTGGTCATGAACCTGCTGGAAAGATTGCTGGTGGAGATAATACTGCGTTCCAAAAGAATGAATCCACTCCTCCGGTACGGCGCGCACCCGCTTGCCAGAGATGGAGAGCGGCTGCACAGAATCATGGGAATCCTGCTCGCCTTGCTGACCGGAGAGCAGATAAGATTTGATAAACGCCTCTGCGTCATTGAGATCGAAAATATACGCTGATTCACTTTGGCTTTGAAAGAGCCGCCCGGCAATCCGATACTTTAAATCCGGGCTCCAGCCGAACAGCTGAAACAGCGTTTCCATATAGGCCGCACCCGCAATCTCTCTGGGCTGGTATTTCCCATCCACCAGTTTGGAGAACAGGACGGCATTGCGGTTGCCTTTTTCCGCCGTGCGGACAGCAAACTTCATCTCCACTGGGTTGACCAGTAGTTCCACATGGTTGTCTTTCCCAAATGTACGAACACAAGCTGTGCTGAATTTGATCCTCTTATCCTGAAACTGAACATAAGGACGGTGGTAATTATCAAAGAACTCGCTGCGGGTAATCTCAAAACCCCTCATGTCAAAATCCCCAGGAGCCAGAGTGACACTGGAAAGAGGCGCTCTTTCTTCCGCCTGCTCATCGGGAGGATGGATACTGGCGGAAGCCTGAAAGTAATCCGCAGGTTTGAACCCGGCCCAGCGAGGGTTGATGGTTACAAAGCCTTTGAGCAGGCCGCTGTCAATCACCCGCAGCTCCGGGAGGATAGAGCGATGTCCATACTTGGAGTTGTTCAGAAGGTGCTGAACGGCAATGAAATCATCTCTGGAAACAATGCCCTCGTGGTGATTCCGGTGATATGCTCCCTCTATGAGAGACAGTGAAATAAAACACTGTCAATCATGGAGGGGGCACTTCTATGTCACAAAAGTCAAAAGTAAGTATTGAAGAAAAGACAAAGATGGT
>NZ_JBQKJP010000013.1:0-59806 GCF_052117205.1 Candidatus Agathobaculum pullicola
ACAGTGACAGAGGCTACCAATACACAAGCCGAGCATTTCACCAGAAACTTGTACAGGCGGGAATGGTGCAGAGCATGTCCCGCGTGGCACATTGTATTGACAATGGCCCTATGGAAGGCTTCTGGGGCATCCTGAAACGGGAACGCTATTATGGCAGGCGTTTTACCAGAAAGCAGGAGCTTGTGCAGATGATTGTGAGCTACATCTGCTATTACAATACCAGAAGAGTTCAGCGCAATCTGGGCGTGCTGACTCCGATGGAGAAGCACCAGTTATGCCTCACTGCATAAAAAGCGGCCAGCAACCTACAGGCTGCCGGCCGGGAAAACTTTATACTTTTTCACTGTCCTCTTGACGGGTAGCGGTTCAATTTTCCTACATCAGGGGGTATCTTGTCTATTGTCCGTTTTTACTGGTTCGGTTCAGTATCCGGAGTGTCTTTTTCTTTTCTACAGCGTTGTGCGGCAGGAAACAATGCAAAACATCCGGTTGGCAATTGGCAGAAAAACTACAGTCCCGTTCCATATACGTCAGCGCAATAGTCATATCGATCCCTAACTTGCCGACCAACGTAAAACCCGCCAGAATACAGATAAAATTCCATATCATGTTCGTCCAGCGGTGCTGAAGAAACAATAAATGCCCATAGGTAATCACCGTCACAAAATTATTAACACATATATCAGTCTCTGAACGGAGAGAAATACCAATTCCCATGAAAGCAATGCGTAGGGTTTAGCGGTTATCATGTCCTATCACGATGCCCTTTGAGGAGGTAGGTTTGTCAAACATATTGGACAGAGAACTCTAAAGGGGAAAGCCAACCCAGAGGCCTCATGGGAAAGTTATTGGAGCAGCGGTTATGGACAGCAAGCTGCTTTGTGAAGTCTTGGAGGGAGTAAAAGCAGTGGGAAGAATAGAAACGCTTTTGATCCTCCCTGTGACTACGCTCCACCTTGCCGTTGTGGCGTGGGGTGTAGGGACGGATGAGCTTATGCCGGATGCCCAGCTCGGCAGTGGTGACCTCAAACAGGGTGGGCAGATCCCGCCTGCTGTTGGAAAAGCGGTTGGTGAACTCAAAACCGTTGTCCGTCTGGACGCATTCCACCCGAATGCCTCGGCGGGCGTACCACTTGAACAACTTTTTCAGGAAATCAGTGGAAGAAAAGGTGTTTTGCTCTGGGTAAGCAGCCAGAAATCGCAGGCGGGTAAACTCGTCAATGGCAGTGTACTGGTAGAGGCGGAGTTGCGAGTCTGCAATACATTTGCGGGGCACCACCTTTACGTCCACCTGGACCCGCTGGCCGGGATAGGTCATCTGCTCGTAAGGCTTTGGTTTATACACTTTTTTCTTTGAAACAGCAGGAAATAGGCCCAATTTGCGCATGACTCGGAACAAGCTCTCCGGACGGCGGGTATAGCCTCGCAGCCGCAGTCGGTGCCACAGCTCCACCATGCCAAGGTTGGGATTGCGGCGGCGCATATTGCGGATTAGTTTCAGTTCTGCATCTGTGTGCTGATTGGGATGGCCGTGCGGCCGCCGGGACTGGCAGGCCAGAGACTGCACTGTCCCATCCCAACGGGCCTTCCAGAAGTAGATATATGACCGGCTTTTGTTGTACTTCCGACTGGCGCGACTGACGCCGTATTTCTCTGTGTACTTCATTAGAGATTGCCGATACGCCATGTCCTGTGTTATACTCTTGCTCATGAAGGATATGGCCCCCTTTCGACAAGTTGTTGTATAGCAACTCAACTTTAACCGATGTGGTCTTATCCTTCATCCTTTTTTATTCAACTGTCCAAGATGTATTGTACTCCTACATTTGTGTATTTTATCTGCCAAAGAAATGCTTGCACTTTTGTCAAAATAGTACTATGATATCTATAAATGTACTGTGTCAAGACAGATACATAGAATGAATAAAAGCGCACGGCTTACGTACGCAAAGGGGCGTTTTCGCAATGACAGACAAGAATCTGACCATGTTGACCGATTTTTATGAATTCACCATGGCACATGGATATTTTGAAAAAGGAATCGCGGATCGCCGCGCATATTTCGACATGTTTTTCCGTCGTGTGCCGGATGGTGGCGGCTATGCCATCATGGCGGGCATCGAGCAGCTAATCGACTATTTTAAAAATCTGCACTTCACTGAGGAAGATATCAAATACCTGCGCGGACGCGGCTGCTTTTCCGAAGCATTTCTCGACTACCTTAGGCATTTCGAATTTCAATGCGACGTCTGGGCCGTGCCGGAAGGCACACCTGTATTCCCTGGTGAGCCGTTGGTCACCGTCGCTGGACCGATGATTCAGGCACAGTTCGTGGAAACTATGCTTCTGCTGACCATCAATCACCAGACTCTGATTGCCACAAAAGCCAATCGTATTACTCGCGCGGCACAAGGGCGTACGGTGCTGGAGTTTGGCTCTCGCCGTGCGCAAGGCTATGACGGTGCCATCTACGGGGCGCGCGCAGCTTATATCGGAGGCTGTCAGGGTACTGCCTGCGTATTGGCTGACCGTGATTTTAAAATCCCCGCCGGTGGCACGATGGCACATTCATGGGTGCAGATGTTTGACAGCGAATACGAAGCATTCAAGGCCTATTCGGATATCTACCCGGACAATTGTATCTTTCTGGTGGATACTTACAATGTTCTCAAATCCGGTGTACCCAATGCACTGCGCGTTGCGCGTGAAATGGTAGAAGAAAAAGGTATCCGTCCGCGTGGCATCCGTCTGGATTCGGGCGATATCGCCTACCTTTCCATCGAGGCACGTAAAATGCTCGACGAAGCCGGTTTTTCGGACATGCAAATCATGGCCTCCAACTCACTGGACGAATATCTGGTACGCGATCTGCTGGTGCAAGGTGCATGCGTAGATTCTTTCGGTATCGGTGAGCGTCTGATCACCTCCAAATCCGAGCCGGTATTCGGCGGTGTGTACAAGCTTGCCGCAGTTGAAAACGCTGATGGCGAAATCATTCCCAAGATCAAGGTTTCCGAAAACGTGGAGAAAATCACCACACCACACTTTAAACAAGTCTATCGCTTATTTGACAATAAATCCGGCAAAGCTTTGGGAGATGTATTGACGATTCATGACGAGGTCATTGACTGCACCCAGCCTTACACTTTGTTTCATCCAATTCACACATGGAAACGAAGGGTCGTCACCGATTACACCGTGCGCCCACTGCGCGTACAGCTCTTCAAAGCAGGCCGTTGTGTATACACCAACCCGAGCATCAATGCTATCCGCGACTATTGCCTATCCGAGGTTGAGACACTTTGGGAGCAAATTAAGCGATTCGAAAACCCACAGACCTACTTTGTGGATCTATCTCAAAAGCTGTGGGATTGCAAGCATGCTTTACTGGAGGCCTGCCGTATTTAACACACAGCAAACCGACCGACCAATCAGCAGAATGATTTGTCGGCCGGTTTTATTTATTCCTCTTTCATCCAGATATAAAAAAGAAATGCGTCCGGACTTAAACTCCGGACGCATTTCTTAAAACAAATTCACCACGCCTATCACGCTATGCGATGCAATCAACATAATGATACCCGCCGTGACGACACCCGCAAAAATGGACAGCAATGCCTTGGTTTTCGGCATTTTCAAAATGGTGGCAATCAGCGCACCCGACCACGCTCCAGTACCCGGCAGCGGAACCGCAACGAACAAGAATAAACCAATACGTGCATATTTCGTAACCTGGTCGGTCTTGGAAAGCAGTTTCTGCTTATAGGCAGTCGCAAATTTGGTCAACGGCGGCAGAGTGCAAACCCAATCCAGAATTTTCTCGCCAAAAAAGAGCAAAAACGGGATGGGGAGCATATTCCCCAAAATAGCCAGCGGCATTACTTCGTTCCACGCCATCCCAGCTGTAACGCCAAGCGGTACCGCGCCGCGCAGTTCCACCAACGGCACCATCGAAATAATAACAACTGCAAGCTCACGCCCTGCGCCCAGCAGCCAGTTGAACAAATCTGCAAACATCTGTCTTTCATCCTCCAAAACGAGCAAATACTTGATTATAATACATGAAATCGGTCCATAAAGCAAGGGGTTTCCTATTATTTGTTTGACACATCCCTCCTACTGGGATATACTATGGATACATCGGTAATCGAGGTATTGGAGGCGATTTTATGTCGCGCAAAAAAAATAATCCTGCTTTCCCGGGCAGCAACACACTGCTTGTCCTTGCACTTCTGGAGGATGCGGATAAATACGGTTATCAAATCATTCGGGAACTGGAATGTCGCTCTGATCAGACTTTTTCCATGAAGGAAGGCACCCTATATCCGATTCTTCATGGCTTGGAAGCCCGCGGCGAAGTACGCTCTTACGAGCGCGCGTCCGATGCGGGACGCTGCCGACGGTATTATCAACTCACCCGCCAAGGCATCAAAACGCTTGCCCGATGCCGCCGTGAATGGGAATCCTTCTGCAAGCAGTTCGGCAAAGTAGTCGGAGGTGAGGCATGTGTCCTTGAATGAACGCATTGTCGACTATCTCAACCGTGTGTGTCATCATCTGTTCTGGCCACCCTACCGTGCACGGGTGCGACGGGAATTAACCGATCATATCCTATCGCGCGTGGAGTATCTGGAAAACGAACGTGGCGATTCACACGATGAAGCCATCACTGCCGCACTACTCGGCCTTGGCGACCCGGATGCTTTGGGAGAAATGCTACGATATGCGCGTTTCCCAATCAGCTACCTATTTTGCCTTCTGTTGATTTTTTTGATATGGGCAGCGATTGCCGGCTGTCTGGCTTACCTGTTATTATATTTCTTTTTTTAACGGCGTTCTGCAATCATTCGATTATGCAGAACGCTTTTATGCTTTCTGCTCCCGAAACAGCGTCCACAAGCGAAATGCCGTTTGGACGGCGCACGCGACCAGAATGATGCCAAAGGAAATGGCGCCTGCTTCACGAATAAACATACCACCGTACTGTGCAAATGATTGCATATCCCCTTGCACCAATGCAAGTGTGGTATAGTATAAATCACCACCCGGAACCAAGGGAACCAGCATGGGAACCAGCAGCGTGATTACCGGCGTTTTCATCAAACGTGCCAAAATTTCAGCCAGAACCGCCGTTGCCAATGCCGCTGCAAAAAACGCGATCACCCGATCACGATATACATCAACAGCGAACAAATAAAATATCCAGTTTGCCGCACCGCCGAGGGTGATTGCCAGAAGCCGCCCACCAAACATATGAAAGAGCAGCCCGAACCCGAGCGCACCGACCGCTGCCATCAACACCTGCTGTATCATTTGAGCGCTCATACCATGCCTCCTAACTGCATGAGCACCAGCGCACAGCCGACGGCAATGGCAATTGCACGAAGCAGCGCCTCACATGCTCCCAACAGTCCGCTGATGGTATCGCCTACAATCATATCACGCAGTGAAGTAACCAGCGCAATGCCCGGAATCAGCAGCATAATATTGCCGATGATGATATAGTCCAACCCTTGGCCTATCCCCACTTTGACCATAATCAAAGCAGCCAGACACATGACCGCGGCACTGATCACCGTCAATACGATTGGCTGTAGGCTGATGCGCGTCCCGATTCTGCCTATCGCATAAAGCACCATACTGCACAGCATCGCTGCAATACCATCCCGCCACGAGCCACCGAAAAATACCGCAAACGATCCTGCAATCAATAGGTATGCCGCAGGTAGCCTCCATTTTGTGCCATCCGGCATGCTGCGGATTGCCTCTACTCTTGCATGTAGTTTCTCCAACGGCAGCGGACTCCGGCAAACCTCACGTGAAAGCGCATTGACCGCTTCTATCCTCCGCATATCTGTTTCACGCCTTAGAATACGTCGGGTCTGCGTCAACACTTCTCCTTCTGCCGTCTGCGCAGTTACTACCATGCTGGCTGTTATCGTCAACACATCCGTGCGGACAAATCCATATGCCTGCGCCATACGGCGAATGGTATCCTCAACACGGGCAACCTCTGCCCCCGCAGTCAGTAACAGCTCTCCTGCATCCAGTATCGCAAACAAAACCCGCTCCTGCTGCTGCATATACCACCATCCCTCCCGAAACCTTCTCGGGGTGTCGCCGTCGCTGCACTTTATAGCAAAGGAGCAAACAGGCGCAATACGCTTGCCGCAATGGACCGCAGCCAACGAATCTTGTGCAGCCATTCATCGGTAATTTGACGACTGACGTTGATTGTTTCCAAAATATCCTGCTTGACAGCACCCACTACCGAACTGTTATAAAAGCAGGTAGCGCACTCAAAATGCAGAAAAAACGAGCGAAAATCCATATTGATGGTGCCGACTACAGCTGTTGCATCATCTGACACAATGCTTTTTGCATGCAGAAAGCCGGGACGATATTCGTAAATCTTTACCCCGGCACGATGCAGCTGCGGGTAATACGAGCGGGTAATCATATAAACCAGTTTTTTATCCGGAATACCCGGTGTCAGGATACGCACATCGACGCCGGATTGCGCCGCAATGGTCAGCGCCGTAATCATTTCGTTGTCCAGCACCAAATAGGGTGTCGTAATATAAACATAGTCGCGCGCATTATGGATAATTTGCAAATAAATGGATTCCCCAATGTTTAAATCGTCCAGTGGAGAATCTGCGAAGGGCTGCACATAACCATCCGGCGGCAATTTTGCGGTCGGCAGATAGGCATCCAACGGCGGTACTGTCTCCCCTGTTACATACTCCCACATTTGCAGAAAAAGAGAGGTCATATTTGCCGTTCCCTCACCGCGCAGCATAATGCCGGTATCCTTCCAATGCCCAAAGCGCACCTTTTTGTTGATATATTCATCCGCCAGATTGATGCCGCCCATATATCCGACATTTCCATCAATGATCATCATTTTGCGATGGTTGCGATAATTTAAATAGGTGTTAAGCGTTGGAACAAACCGATTAAAGCGCACCGCACGAATACCAAGCGATATCAGGTATCTGTCATAATGCTGCGGCAGCGTGGCAATCGAACCCACGTCATCGTAGATCACCCGAACATCTACACCCTCACGCACCTTCTGCTTGAGAATATCGAGGATAGTATTCCACATGATGCCTTCCTCGATGATAAAGTACTCAAAAAAGATAAATTTATGCGCTCGCTTCAACTCCTCACACATGGACGCGAACATTTCTTCTCCGATTCGGAAATAATGTGCTTCTGTGTTTGTCCACGCTGGCATACCATCCAAGGCTGCAATATAGCGTGCGCGAGAGGCATGACGCGGATACCGCTGGGCCAGTTCTTCCGTAGCAGGCGTGCGCATATAATCCTTGAAATCGGGCGGATTTGGCTCATATTTATGCTGTGTGCGTGCACGATTTAGCGGTGTATTACCCCAAAGGAGATAAAACAGTCCCCCAAAAAGCGGCAAGAGCAAAATGACGATAATCCAAGTAATTTTGTAGGTCGGATTATCATATTTGCGGACCAGCCAAATCACAATAATAACACTCAGCACCGTCAACGCATGCGGCATCCAACTTGAGGTTTCGCTCAGCCATCCCAGTCCATACATCACAATCAGCAGCTGCAGCGCCAACAGAAAGCCGCCCACGATTCGACGGTCGCCAAGCAGACGACCAACCAGCCTGCGCATAACCCGACTCCTTTCATCAAAAACTTTCACATATATCATGATAGCGCATCGAATTACAAAAGTCAATCTACACGCATTGCCCTGTCTGCAAATCTGTGATAAGATAAAATACACAAATCACAATT
This sequence comes from Candidatus Agathobaculum pullicola, assembly GCF_052117205.1. NCBI lineage: Bacteria > Bacillati > Bacillota > Clostridia > Eubacteriales > Butyricicoccaceae > Agathobaculum > Candidatus Agathobaculum pullicola. The sequence continues at coordinate 7,786 of NZ_JBQKJP010000013.1, forward strand.
CCTTACCGGAGGACAATACAAATGCCTCACATCCCCGTTCCTGCCGATGAACTATCGGCCCGCCTTGACCATCTGCGCTATGCTATGGCGCAGCGCGACCCCGCATGGTCCATGATCATTCTGGAAAACAAGATTGATCTTTATTATTTTACCGGCACAATGCAGGAAGGTGCGCTCGTCATCACCCCTGAGAAAGCGGTCTTGTTCGTGCGGCGCTCTTACGATTGTGCGCAGCAGGAATCTCTCTCCGATGATATTCGTCCAATCCGCAGCTTCCGCGATATTGCACAAGCGTTTCCGCACATACCAGAAACCGTTTATATTGCATCGCGTACCATGACGCTGCAAAAGCTGACAATGCTTAACAAGCATCTACCTTTCATCCCCAAGCCCGCGGATGATGTATTGGCGCAACTCCGTGCAGTGAAAAGCCCATATGAGCTGGACTGTATGCGTCAATCCGGCCGCCTGCACCAACAAGTGTTGGAACAGATAGCGCCCGCCTTGCTTCGTTCCGGTGTCAGTGAGGCACGCCTTTGCAGCGAGGTATGCACCGCTATGCTGGAGCGCGGCGCTATGGGAATTTCCCGTTTCAACCAGCCGGTGGCGGAGGATGTTCTGGGCGTTGCCAGCTTCAGTGAAAACAGTCTGCGCGCAGCAGGGCTCGACAGTCCATCCGGTACGGTCGGCACCTGCATCCCCATGAAATCCATCGGCTCTTCTGAGCGTCGTCTGCACGAAGGCGATGTGGTATTGTTAGATATCCCCTGCGGCATGCACGGTTACCATACCGATAAAAGCATTACTTTTTATTACGGCGAACTCAGCCGTCATCCGCAAGGCAGTCTGATCCGTACCGCACGAGAGCAATGCGTTTTTTTGGAGAATGAAGCCGCCGCTATGATGAAGCCGGGTGCTGTTCCGTCCGAAATCTATGAGAAGCTTCTTGCTCTTGTTGAACCCGCCTTTCGCAGCGGCTTTATGAATGCCTGCAAATTTTTCGGTCACTCTATCGGGCTGACCATGGATGAGACCCCTGTTTTAGCCAAAGGCTTTAACGCACCACTGACTACCGGAATGACGCTTGCCGTCGAACCCAAGATTGCACTGGAAGGCATTGGTCTGGTCGGCTGTGAAAACACCTATGAAATCGTGTCCCAAGGTCCTGCACGTTCCCTGACCGGCGCGTGCGATACTGCTTTAGAAATCATCGGCTAAGTCCATCCCGTCTGAAAGGAGTATACCCATGTATCCGTTCACACTTGTCACTGATTCCACCATTGACGAAACTGCATCTTACTTTTCCCAGAATGACATCAAATGTGTGCCGCTCGCTTTTACCATCGACAACCGCACTATCGAAGAGGATTGCGGCCAAACGGTCTCTTTTCATCAGTTTTATGATTTGCTGCGACAGGGCAAGCAGTCGAGCACCTCACAGGCGAAGCTCAATACTTTCCTGAACATCTTCCGCCAAGCATTGGATGCTGGTCAGGACGTACTATATATCGGCTTTTCGTCCGGCCTGTCGGGAACTTTTCAGGCTGGCTGTATGGCGCGCGATGAGCTTGCCCCACTCTACCCGGATCGAAAAATTTTCTGTGTCGATTCACTTTCCGCTACTGGCGGCGAATATTTGCTGGTAGACAAAGCACGCGAAATGCGCGACAGTGGCTGCACTGCCGAGATTACAGCTACCGCCATCGAGCAAATGCGTCTGCATGTCATTCATCTGGTCACCGTAGACGATTTGGGCCATCTGCACCGCGGCGGACGACTCAGCAAAACCTCTGCCGTTGTCGGCAGCCTGCTGGGAATCAAACCGCTTATCTGGGTCGATAACGAAGGCAAGCTCAGCGTATGCGGCAAGGTGCGCGGACGGCAGAAGGCCATTCAGTATCTGGCTGAGCGAACTGTCCGTGAAATGTCCGATAAAAAGCAAATTGTCCGCATTTGCCACGGCGACTGCCCGGAGGATGCACAAAAGCTGGCGGATCTCCTGAAACAAAGCGGCGTGCAATCGGATATCCGTTATATCGGTACGGTTATCGGCTCACATACTGGTCCCGGTGTGCTGACAACCTTTTTCTTCGGCGGCGACCGCAAGCCGGAATAGCTTGTTTGCCCAAAGTAAAAATTAATAAACGGTGTCTTCTCCACGGCTTCCCTATTCCCCCATCTACAAAAACTCCCTCTATCGAACATAGAGGGAGTTTTTTTTGGGGTATAATCTCTTTTTTCGGCCTTCTGCTCATCCAATTAGGATGAAAGGATGATTTTAAAAATCAATAGTCGCCATTACTTCGGAAACATCTGGCTTGGTCGAAATCAACCCCTCGTCATACATCCAGTCGATGTTCTCCTGCCAGCAGGCTTCACTCTGGCTGAGGAACGGCGCGTCTGCGGTTTCCATCAGCGGCAGAAGTGTCTGGCAAGACTGCTTTTCCACATCCGGGTCAAGCGGGAAGTTGGATTCATCCTGATTGCCCAGCAGCACCTGCAAAACCGAGTCGGTATCGGTCTGGAAATCGTCAAAACCCTTGGCGCATGCACGAAGGAAGCGTGCGAGCACATCTGGCTCGTTTTCAATCATCTCATCGTTGGCCAGAAAAACGCCTTCATAATACTGCGGAACGCCGTAGTCATCCGGGAAGAAGTAGTTGACCTCAAAGCCTTCCTTCTCCATCTGCGGCACTTCATGGTTTACCAGACAACCAATCGTTGCGTCCACATTGCCCGTCACCATCGAACTCATCAGATCAAAGCCGACGTCGATCATTTTCACGCTTGACGGGTCCTGTCCGCTTTTCTGCATAATGCTATGGATGAGTGCCTCAGACAGCTCGGTACCCGCATACCCGATGGTCTTGCCGACCAGGTCGGCAGGCTCAGTGATGTCCTTATCTTTGAGCGACAGGACAATGTTGAGCGGCGCCTGCACCACCGCGCCGATCGACTTGACCGGAACATTCTGCTCCACACGCGCCTGAATGACATCCTGCTGGTAATACAGGCCGATATCCGCTTTACCAGCGGCGACCATGCTCATCGCATCATTGACGCCCGCAGGCGGCTGAATGTTAACCGTCAGGCCCTCCTCGGCAAAATAACCGGCCTGCTCCGCCTGATACAGAAACGCATGCAACGCATTCGGATACCAGTCGAGCACGACGGTCAGCTCGCGCAGATCATCGTTACTATCCCCTGTGTTTTCCGTATTATTTCCGGCCGTCGGACCGCCTGCGCAGCCGCTCATCAGCAGCGCACATGCTGCCAACACGGCAAAAATTCTCTTTTTCATCTATGTTCCATTCCTTTCTGTTGTATCTCTGTTATAAACTCCCACGCCAAGTGACAACCTTTTTCTCAAACCACGACACGACCGCCACTGCCACCATCGCCACCACGCTGAGCAATACAATCGGCGCAAACACACCCGCGCCGTCCAGCTGTGTCATCATACGGCGGCTGAAATAGCCCAGTCCTGCCTGTGCGCCCAGCCATTCGCCGATCGCCGCGCCGATGATGGACAACGGAATTGCCATTTTAATGGCCGAAAAGAAATGCGGCAGCGCAGCGGGCAGTTTGAGTTTGAGAAAAATCTCGCGTTTGCCTGCGCCAAAGGTTTTGAGCATATCAATCATATCCGTGCTTGCCGATCGGAAGCCGTCAAACACCGTAATGGCAATCGGGAAAAATGTGATCAGCACAGTAACCAGCACCTTGCTCCAGATTGTGTATCCAAACCACAGCACAAAGAGCGGCGCAAGCGCCGTTGTCGGGATGGTCTGCGAGGCAACGATCAACGGATAGAGCATCTTCTCCGCTACCGGACTGGCGTCCATCCATACCGCAAGCAGCAGGCCCAATACAATCGAAATTGCAAGGCCAATGCCTGTGCACAGCAAAGTAGCAGGCAGATGGGCGGTCAGCAGCGGGCCGCGCAGCTCCCACATGCGCACCAGAATCTGCGTCGGAGACGGCAAAATATACGCCGCATCCATGCCCATTGCGCCCGCCTGCCACAGAATAAGCAGCACAAACAGGAACAGCAGCGCAGGTAGATTGGTATTCTTTTTCATACCGCCACCTCCCGCCGCAGCAGAGCAATCAACTGCTCGCGCAAAGCAAGCATCTTTGGTTCGGTCAGACACGCACGAGTGCGCGGATACGGCGCAGGTACTTCAAACGAGACCAGACGTTGGATTGGCGTTTCCTCGACTACCAGCACACGGCTGGACAGGAAGATCGCCTCTTCCACATCATGCGTAATAAACAGCACCGTTTTGTGATCGCTTTCCCACTGGTCAAGCAGCCACTCCTGCATCGCAATGCGCGTCAAAAAATCCAGCGCAGAAAATGGCTCGTCCAGCAGCAAGAGCTCAGAGCCAGTCAGCAACGTGCGCGCAAAAGCCGCGCGCTGCCGCATACCGCCGGATAGCTCGTCCGGCCGCTTATCGCCCCAGCCGGACAGGCCGACGTGCGCCAAGGTCTCGTCCGCACGCTGCGCCATCTGCGCACGGCTGATGCCGCCCTGAATCTCCATAGGCAGGTACAGGTTATCCCGCACCGAACGCCATGGAAACAGCAGATCGCGCTGCGGCATGTAGCCGCAGTAGCCGCGCCGTCCGTCGATTTTTTGTCCGCCGACCAGAATATCGCCCGACTTTTTGGACAAAAGCTGATTGGTCAAGCGAAAAATAGTCGATTTACCGCAACCGGACGGGCCGATCACCGACACAAACTCTCCCGATGCAATATGAAACGACAGGCCGTCGATGATGTTGAAATCCTCGCTCTCATATTGAAATACGACGTTTTGAAACTCAAGCATTGCCTTACATCGCCTCGTTCCACGCCATATTCCAAAACATTGCCTCGTAGCGCGAGCAGGCGACAAAAATGTCAATCAGCCGCAGAAGCTGCGCTTCAGTATAATCCGCGCTCAGACGCTCCATCAGTGCAATCAAGCGCTGATTTTCCGCAGCGTAGCTTTCGCTGGCGTAGCCACGGACCCACTCTCCATAAAAATCGTGGTTTTCTGCATCCGGATAATTTTTGACAATCCACTTTGCTATGTACTCATAGCTAATCGCGCATGACAGCACCGCCGCCATGATTTCCGCCGGGCCTTCCTCAGCCGCGACCGCACGCATGTATGCGGTGTAGGACTGGTTGCTCAGCGAGGGCTTGACGGACTCTGCCTGCGCCTCCGTGATACCCAGCCGCGTCATATAACCGCGATGGATTTCCATTTCGCCGTTTAGAATGTTGGCCACATAAGATGCGTAGGTACGCATCACCTCAGGCTCACGAGACTTGACCACGCCCTGCGCGAACACCTTGGCGTAATCGAACAGATACAGGTAATCCTGCAACAGATAGAAACGGAATTTGTTTACAGCAAGGCTGCCGTCTGCAATGCCCCGGACAAATGGATGGGTCAAATAACCCTCCCATATTTCCCGGGACGCGTCAAGCAGTCTCTCGGTTGTTTGGTTTTTTTTCAAAGTGGTACCCCCAATGAATGACTTAGACTGACGGCGGATTGCCGGCAGCACTTGTTGTGATTTTGCTTAAATTAGTTGAATTTGATGTGCGTTTGCCAGATCGTCCGCAGCCAGTAGGCTGACCGCATCAATCAGGCGTGTGCGAAAGGAAGCGGTGCCCTCCATCTCTTTACGCACGCGCACTTGCGCTTGCTCTCCGCAACGATTCATCACCTCCGCCGCCGCTACCGCGGCCTGAAAAAGCATATTTGGATTCGCGCCGCAATACAGCGCGGTCAGCGACGTGAGCATGCAGCCGGCACCGGTAATCCGGCTCATCAGTTCACTGCCGCCCCGCAGTACCGCGGTGCGTTGTCCATCGGTTATCAGGTCTATCATACCGGTCAGCATGACGACCGTTCCAGTCTGCCGGCTGAATTGACGCAGCCACGCAGCAGATTCGACAAGATTTTGCTCAGTCACGCGGTCAAGCGCATTCACTTCTACGCCAGCGGCATTTTCCTGTCCCGCCGCAAGTGCGCGAATCTCGGAAGCGTTGCCGCGAATGACCGACACCAGTCCCTCTTTCAGCAGCCGACCGCACATTTCGCTGCGCAAGCGGCTTGCCCCGGCAGCAACCGGATCGAGTACAACCGGATGTCCCAGCCGCTTGGCTGCATGCGCAGCCAGCAGCATCGCTTCCTGCGCGCGCAGCGCACCCATGTTGAGCGCAAGCGCATCAGCATATGCCGTAATTTCCTCAACCTCACGCTCATCCTGCGCCATGATGGCCGTGCCACCCGCTGCAAGAATGATGTTTACGCAATCGTTGATGGTTACGTTATTGGTAATCGAGTGCACCATCGGTCTGACTGACTGAGTATGCGCTACGATCTGTTTCAGACTTTCCGTCACCGCAGCGCCCCCTCCAGCTCACGAAATACCTGTGTACGCTTGAGCGCTGCCAATACTAAAACAGAAATTGCAGCACCTACTGCAGTCGACACCAGAAAGGATGGCACAAAGGCAAAGAGTGCCGCGGCCTTGTTATTCATCAGCACCGCCGCAATCGGATAAGACGCGATACCTCCCAGAATACCTGTACCAACCACTTCACCGATATATGCGACAGGAAGCTTTTGCCACAGTTTATAGGCAAGACCGCACAGCAGCGCACCGATCATCGACCCGGGAAACGCCAGCAAGCTGCCCAGACCCAGCAGATTGCGGATCAGCGAGGCGACAAACGCCATGCCGAAAGCATACCACGGGCCAAGGAGCACCGCGCCCAGCACGTTGACCATGTGCTGTATGGGCGAACACTTCGCACCCATCACCGGGATAACAAACAGGCTGCCAACCACGGCCACCGCAACCAGCAGCCCGGCAATCGTCAGTTTGCGAATGGATTTTGTCTGCATAATGGTTCACCCCTCCGGAAACATACGGCAAAAATGGTTGAGCGGTCCACAGCCGTTTCCAAAACCGGGCGCATGACGGATAGCGTCAGTGACATAGGACTTGGCACGCGACACCGCTTCGGGAATATCATATCCCAGCGCCAAATTGGACGCAATTGCCGAGGACAACGTGCAGCCCGTGCCATGCGTACTGGTGGTGTCCAGCTGCGCGATCTCGTAGCGGTGGAAGTTTACGCCGTCATACAGTACATCCACCGCGCCTGCCATGTTCTTGCCGCCCTTGACCAGCACGTTGCGGCAGCCCTTCGCATAGATACGGCGCGCCGCCTCCTCCATATCCGCAGGCTTTTCAATCTGCATGTCCGCAATGTATTGTGCCTCAGGGATATTGGGTGTCAGAATATCTGCATACGGCAGCACTGTCTCAATCAGTGTGCCGACTGAAGCAGGGTCCATGAGTGCGTCTCCGTTTTTGGCAAACATCACAGGGTCAATGACCACATGCTGCGGCCGATACTGCGCGAGTTTTCCCGCAACCGCTTTCATGCACGCGGGCGAGGACAGCATACCAATCTTGACTGCGTCCGGTACAATATCCTCGAAAACTGCATCGATCTGTTCCTCAATCATCTTGGGGCTAACATCCTGAATATCAATCACGCGCGCTGTGTTTTCCGCCACCACCGACACAATCACGCTCATGCCAAATATACCGTGCGCCGCCATCGTTTTCAAATCTGCCTGCACCCCCGCGCCGCCTGAGCAGTCCGAGCCTGCAATGGTAAGCACTTTCTTCATTTCCGTTTCCTCCTGTCATTTCTGCATGAAAAAAAGGACATCCCTGTCAGGATGTCCTTTCGCGTCCGAAAATGACCGCATACGCATGCGGTTTCATCTTGTTCCAGCATCCCTACGTTGGCATTATCCAAATCAGGTAAGGTCGAGGTCGAAACCTCCTCTCAGCCTCCCACGGAAGCTCCCTTGCTTTATATTAAGTTAGCACTTGTTGGAACATTTGTCAAGCGTTCTGTCCGCATACAGCTGTATATGTCGCGTCATCCACCGCTTCCAGCCATTCATTTCTTCCATTTTCACCAGGCACCTCTACTGCCAGATGTGAGAACCAGCTATCCGGTGCAGCGCCGTGCCAATGCTTCACACCCACAGGGATATTGACCGTGTCCCCCGGATGCAGCTCGACCGCAGGCTTTCCCCATTCCTGGTAATAGCCCTTTCCAGCCACACAGACGAGAGTCTGCCCACCCCCCTTGTCGGCGTGATGAATATGCCAGTTGTTGCGGCAGCCCGGTTCAAAAGTCACGTTAAAAATACCAATCTGCTCGGTAGAGACTGGCGCGAGATAGCTCTGTCCGACAAAATACTGTGCATACGCATCGTTTGGCTGACCGATGGGGAACACCATTTCATTTTGATGTGCAGCTTTGCCGTCAACCGTCTCTTCTTCTTCTGCTGCCCAAACCTCTTTTGCCATACGAAACGCTGCCCATGCCTTAGGCCATCCTGCATAAAATGCGGCGTGCGTCAAAATTTCTGCAATTTCCATGCGGGTGATACCATTCTGCTTCGCCGTAATCAGGTGATACTGGAATGAAGAATCCACCAGACCTTGCGCCATCAGGCACACGATCGTTACCAGCGAACGGTCGCGCAGGGAGAGCTTATCTTCTCTGCTCCATACCTGCCCAAATAACACATCATCATTGAGTTCGGCAAACTTAGGGGCAAAGGCCCCCAACGAATCCCGTCCTGCCGTCTGTTTGACCGCCATAGTAATACGCTTCCCTTCTTGTTATATTCTACTTCCCATTTCAAACGCAGTTTGCAGCATCGGATGACCTTCAATTTCCCCGGCATCCGTCACACCGCCTGCAAACACACTGCCTGCCAGACGTGCTTTTTCAAAGCAGCTGATCCACCCCTGCAAACCATGTACTGCGCCTTCCGGCGTTTCCGGGCCATCGTCTGCTGCTGCCGTCAATAAATAGACATCCCGGAAGGTATAGTCTGCGGGAAACAGCGGATTTGCCCGATCCAACATGGTTTTCATCTGTCCGCTCATGCCATAGTAATAAATCGGCGTTGAAAATACCAATATGTCCGCAGCTCCCATTTGCTGCGCGATTGTATCCGCATCATCGCGGATGACACAACGCATGGTTTGCTGGCAGGCCAAACATCCCCGGCAAAACCCAATATTTTTTTCGCATAGATAAACTGTTTCCACCTGATGACCCGCCTGCAGCGCACCTTTCGCAAACGCCTCTGCAAGGCGATTGGAATTTCCGTTTCTACGCGGACTCGTTGCCACAATCAATACTTTTTTGCTCATTTCTGTCCCTCCATCATATATATTACTTGCTATTTCTCCCCCATTCGTTTCGGCCAATTCCTCATCTTCTTCTTTTCTCTTTTATTATAAAAAGAAATTCATCCAATAGCAAATACTTATCTTTTTCGCTTTTTCATGCTTGACAAGTATAAATATTATCGGTACACTGTTTGCAGCTATCTCCAATATACCTATCGTAAAGCGAGGCGGAACATGGAACTTCGGATTTTGGAATATTTTTTGGCTGTCACACAGGAGCAAAGCATTTCAGCTGCCGCTGAGTACCTGAATCTAACGCAGCCTACCATCTCACGACAGCTGAAGGATTTAGAAGAGGAGCTCGGCAAGCAGCTTCTGGTGCGCGGCAAACGAAATCACAAAATCGGTCTGACCGAAGAAGGCCGCCTTTTTCGCAAGCGTGCGCAGGAAATTGTCGATCTGGTTCAAAAAACCGAAAACGAAATTCGTCAGTCCGGTCATGGAATGGCCGGCGACATCTTCATTGGCGCCGGTGAAACGGACTCGCTGCGTGCTATTGCCCGGGTAGCACATCAAATTCAGAATGAATACCCGGACGTACACTTTCATATTGTCAGCGGCGATGGACAGGATCTGATAGACCGGCTGGACAAAGGGCTTTTCGACTTTGGTTTGCTGCTCGGCACAACCGACTCCTCTAAATATGAACAATTGGCTCTGCCCATGCTGGATCATTGGGGGGTTTTGATGCGTAAAGACGCACCTCTTGCGCAAAAAGACCGCATTGCACCGGAGGATCTGTGGGATAAGCCGCTGATTTTATCCCGTCAGATGATTCATTTTCCGAATTTCCTGCAATGGATTCAAAAACCCTTGTCCGAACTGCAAATCAGCGCAACCTACAATCTGGCATACAACGCATCGCTGATGGCCGATGAAAAAATGGGATATGTCTTGACGCTGGATAAGCTCATCAACACCAGTGGCGACAGCAGCCTCTGCTTTCGTCCTCTGATGCCGGACATCACCTTGGGCATGTCGCTGGTCTGGAAGCGGTATGCTGCCTTATCCAAAGCAGCCGAATACTTTTTGGCGCAGCTCCGGGCCAATATTTCCGAAATCTGTCCATAAAAATGCAGTATCCCAAACAAAAAACCGCCTCCTCTGGGAGACGGTTTTTGTCATTCGATCAGTCAATTATTTTGATGCTTTCGATCACCGGCTGGTATTCCGGCAGCACTGTGCCGTTGCCATCCTCTACTGGTGTATTCTCACAAATCTTGTCCACGATATCCATGCCGTCGGTCACATATCCGAAGCAAGCGTACTGTCCGTCCAGATAAGCACTGTCCTGATGAACAATGAAAAACTGCGAAGACGCGCTGTCCATATCCTGCGCACGCGCCATTGATATTGCACCGCGCGTGTGCGACAGATCGTTTTCCACGCCATTTTCGGCAAATTCACCTTTGATCGTCTGATCAGATCCACCCGTTCCGTCACCGTTCGGATCACCGCCCTGCATCATAAAGCCGTTGATGATCCGGTGAAAGGTCAGGCCGTCATAAAATCCACTTTCTGCCAAGTCCATGAAATTCTGTACCGAAATTGGCGCAGTGTCGCCGTCCAGCTCAACCGTAATCGTGCCCATATCCTTTATCGTGATCTCAGCATGATGTATGCCGATTCCCTCTGTCGCAGCCTGTGCTGTGTCTTCTTGCTCGTTCTGCTTGTCAATCGCTGTATCCTCCGCGTCTGTCGTGTCCTTGCCGCCACAGCCACCAAGCAGCAGCGCTGTCAGCAGGCATAAACTCAAAGCAATGCGTTTTTTCATTTGGTTTACTCCTTTTTTTCATTCGTTCCGCCCAGTTTGCCACGAGAATACGCCGACGGACGCCGTACCGCATTATCCTGAAAGCGGAAAAAGTTGGGTTGATGGCGCGACTGCGTGTATTCAAACATCACACCATCGCTATTATATGTCTGGCTGCTCACAACCGCAAGGCAGTTGCAGTCTCCCATATCCAAATATTGCAGGTCGAGCGGCGTTGCTTTTTCTACTGTCACCACACGTTTGCTGTTAATGATAGATATGTGCAGTTCGTTTTCCAGATAACGATAGATTGAGCCTTCCGCGATTTCATGTGTCAGACCCTTTGCTACATCTTGCCGGAAATAGCTGTGGTTAAGAATCAGCGGCCTTCCACTCAGATAATGCAGACGCTGAATATAAAACAGCTGGGTTCCCTCCGCGAAACCAGTTTTATCTGCAAGCTGCCGATCCGCTATCACTGGGGAAAACAGTAGGACCCTGCTTGTCCCGCGCTGCTGGTTGCGCATTGTGGACTCACCAAATGTCTCAATTGTACCCAGCGTAAATGTTGTTTGCTGAGTCGGCTCAAAAATATTGCGCATTCCCTTACCCTGCACAGTCTGCACATATCCTTCCCGCACCAGTTCACTCACAGCGCGGCGCAGTGTATTACGTGAACACCCTAACTCAGCGATTAACGTATGTTCGCTCGGCAGCATTTCCTGCGGCGGATATGTACCGGACTCAATTTTCTCTTTCAAAATATAGTAAAGCTGTTCATATTTTGCCTTCGGCATGACGCACCCCCTACAGCACAAACTGGTTTATTTATTATAACACACACGCTGCCCTTGTAAAACCTTCTTGCCTAAAATTTCAAAATGGTGTATCATGGCATATTTATGTCGCTTTTTGCACGAATTCATTGGTTTTTATTTTCATTTGATCCATTAGCCTTGGCAAAACATATAAAAATTTTTTAATTTTTTTGTTAAAGAATCGACTTGTTTTCTGCTGCGGATAAAGGTATCCTATTCTCAAGGATATACTTGTTTGAACAAGTTGCTAAGAATAATAATAGGAGGAAAATTCATGGGAAAATACCAGCAGGACGTTCAGGCACTGCTCGAAACAATCGGCGGAAAGACAAACATTCAAGCAGTTTCGCATTGCATGACGCGTATGCGCTTTGTACTTGTTGATCCCAAAAAGGCCAATGAAAAAGAAATCGAAAAAATTCCAAGCGTCAAGGGTACGTTCACACAGGCCGGACAGTATCAAGTCATCATCGGCAATGACGTGGCAAACTTCTATCAGGAATTTACCCAGTTCGCCGGCATTGAGGGCGTAAGCAAAGATGCAGTCAAAAGTGCAGCAAAAACCAATCAAAACCTCCTCCAGCGCATCATGGGCGCACTGGGTGAAATCTTCGCCCCCATCATTCCGGCGCTCATCTGCGGCGGCCTCGTGTTAGGCTTGCGCAATATCATCGGTGAAGTAGACCTTCTCAATGGCCGTACGCAATCGCTGGCTGATGTTTCCCAATTTTAGGCAGGCATATACAATTTCCTATGGCTGATCGGTGAAGCAATCTTTCACTTTCTTCCTGTCGGCATTACTTGGTCCATTACCAAGAAGATGGGCACCACTCAAATTCTTGGCATCGTGCTTGGCCTGACATTGATTTCTCCACAGCTATTAAACGGTTTCTCGGTCGCCACGACTCCGGCAAGCGAAATCCCGGTTTGGGACTTTGGCTTTGCACAAATCCAAATGATTGGCTATCAAGGACAAGTTGTCGCAGCAATCATGGCAGGCTTTGTGCTGGTCTACTTAGAGAAGTTCTTCAAAAAGATATGTCCTGAGGTTGTCAGTATGGTTGTCGTACCATTCTGCGCACTGGTGCCTGCTGTGTTGATCGCACACACTATCGTCGGCCCGATTGGCTGGAAGATTGGTGACTTCATTGCAAATATCGTTAACATGGGTCTGGCCTCCCACTTCAAGCTGGTCTTTGCTGCACTGTTCGGTCTGTTCTATGCGCCCATCGTCATGACTGGCCTGCACCACATGACCAATGCTATTGACTCCCAACTGGTCAATACCTATGGCGGCACCAATCTTTGGCCTATGATTGCCTTGTCAAATATCGCGCAAGGCTCTGCGGTACTCGCTATGGCCTTTCTGCAAAAGCGCAATGAGCGCGCACAGCAGGTCAATATCCCAGCATGTATCTCCTGCTATCTGGGCGTTACCGAGCCCGCACTGTTTGGCGTGAACCTGAAATATGGTTTCCCGCTCATATGCGGCATGATCGGCTCGGCCTGCGGCGCAGTCATTTCGATCGGCACAGGTGTCACTGCTATCAGTATCGGTGTCGGCGGACTGCCGGGCATACTCTCTATCTTCCCCGAATACTGGCTTAGCTTCCTGCTTGCGATGGCCGCTGCAATCATCGTGCCGTTCGTACTGACGTATATCGTAGGTAGCCGCAAGCTTTCCCGCTCGGATCGCGCGATGGAATCCGCTCCTGTTATGACGCCTACAGCGGAAAGTACTGCTGCTATTGCAACTGAAATACCAGACTCCTCTGCCTCCATTGTGCTCAAGGCTATCTGCGACGGCCACACTCTGCCGCTGTCCGAAGTGCCGGATAACGTATTCTCTAAGGGTATCATGGGCGAAGGTATGGCCTTTGAACCGACGGGCGATACCATCTATGCGCCGGCGGACGCCACTGTTTCGGTTGTTATGGAGGACAGCCGCCATGCCTGCGGCCTTGTTCTGGCAGACGGCACCGAGCTGCTCATACACATTGGCGTGGATACGGTGGATATGAAGGGCAACGGTTTCACCCTGTTCGTCCATGAAGGCGACACCGTCAAGGCAGGCGATAAACTCATCAGCTTCTCCCCTGACAAAATCACAGCCGCCGGTCATCCCAAGACCACAGTGTTCATTGTCACGGAACCGGCCGGACACTCTAATATGACCTTCCACACCGGTATTGATACCAAACACAGCGAGACGGTGGCAGCTGAACTTGCCTGAAACAGGAGGAAAAACTCAGATGTTTGATTTTCACAAAAGCGTTGTTTATCAGTGTTATTTTAAATCCTTCTTTGACGCGGATGGTGACGGGATTGGCGATTTGAGCGGCGTGACATCCAAGCTCGACTACCTCAAGATGTTGGGCGTGGATTATATCTGGCTCAACCCATTTTTCCCCTCCCCCCAACGCGATAATGGTTATGATGTTGCCGACTACTGCGCAGTAGACCCACGTTTCGGCACAATGGAGGAATTTGAAACGCTATCCAGAGAAGCCGCCCAACGCGGCATCCGGCTGATGCTCGATATGGTATTCAATCATACCTCAACCGAGCACGAATGGTTTCAGAAAGCCATGGCGGGCGACAAGGAATATGAGGATTTCTATATCTGGCGCGAAGGTGGGCCGAACGGCACACCACCCAATAACTGGGAGAGCAAATTCGGCGGCAGCGCATGGAAGTATGTACCCGCAAAAGGCAAATGGTATCTGCACCTGTTCGACCCGACACAGGCCGATCTCAACTGGGAAAATCCGCGCGTGCGCAAAGAACTGCAAAACGTTATCCGCTTCTGGATGGGCAAGGGCGTGAAAGGATTCCGCTTCGACGTGGTCAACCTCATCAGTAAAGGATCCTATGAATCCGACAACGAGGGTGACGGTCGCCGTTTTTATACGGATGGCCCGCGCGTACACGAATTTCTGCATGAATTGAGCGCCGCGACCTTCGGCACGGATACCGAGATTATCACAGTGGGCGAAATGTCCAGCACCAGCATGGAAAATTGTTTCCGCTATGCGGGAGCAGATATGGGCGAACTGAGCATGGTGTTCTCGTTCCATCATCTCAAGGTGGACTTTGTCGGCAATGAAAAATGGGTGTTGGTACCGTTCGACTTTGGCAAGCTCAAAAACATCCTATTCTCCTGGCAAACCGGTATGAGCGAGCACAATGCCTGGAATGCCGTGTTCTGGTGCAACCATGATCAGCCGCGTGTAGTCTCTCGCTTTGGCGATGAGGGAGAATACTGGGCACAGTCAGCCAAGATGCTGGGCACGGTCATCCATTGCCTGCGCGGTACACCGTACGTCTATCAGGGCGAGGAGATCGGCATGACCAATGCGGGCTTTACCTCGCTCGACCAGTACCGCGACGTGGAAAGCATCAACCATTATCATATTCTAAAAGCGCGCGGCCTGCACGAGGACAGTGTATACGATATTCTGCGCGTTCATTCGCGCGATAATGCACGCACACCCATGCAATGGGATGCAACTCCACACGGCGGCTTTACGACGGCTGAACCGTGGCTGAGTGTCACCCCCAATTACACACGCATCAACGCTGCGGCACAAGTAGACGACCCGGATTCGGTTTTCTCTCACTACCGCAGGCTGATTGCATTACGCAAACAGTATGATGCAGTCGCCTACGGTGACTTCGCACCGCTGGATGAAACACATCCATCCGTGCTGGCCTATACCCGCCGCTTCCACAGCGAACAGCTCGTCGTTGTCAACAACTTTTACCGCACCGAAGTAGATTGGAACTGTCCGGTTGATCTTGACGGCTTTACCTGTCTGCTCTCCAATTATGCTGATTCCTCTGTACAAACCAAACTGCATCTGCGTCCTTATGAATCGCTGGTGCTATACCGTACGGCAAAACAATAACCCCCAGTGCAAAATCAAAAGCAGCAGTGCCGCATAGTCTGCTGCTTTTCACTTTGTAAATTGAGCTTATTTTCCGGTATGCAATGGCATCAAAAATCCGTAATACCTTAAGTTTGATATTTACAAACGTATTCTACCATTCTGTAAAAAAATACTTGTCTTTTTTATTCTCGCATGATATAATAACAAAGCACTGTGTAGAGCAGGCATCATATATGCAGCGGTATCGAAGTGGTCATAACGGGGCTGACTCGAAATCAGTTTGCCGGCAACGGCACGTGGGTTCGAATCCCACCCGCTGCGCCACCGAAACACCCCTATCTGAAGCAAGTAAATGGCAACGATTTACTTGCTTCAGATAGGGGTGTTTTTGTCTAAAAACTTTTTATGTTAGAGATTACGATCTATTCCGGAACTGAGATTATATGCCAATAACATCAGTTCCCTTCACTCCTTATACCAGTGTGATTCAGCCCGCAAGCAAACACTATCAGGCACAAAACAATGAGCAACCGAAGAAAAGCGACAAAATGCGAGACGAAAAAATATAAAGCTAAATTAGTCGCTGAGTACGGTAGCCAAAAGCTTTGCTCTCTCGTTTTGCCCACATATGACTATGATATCCTTGCTCCCATCCACATCGGCAATGTATACCACTTTGTTCACAATCTGCGGACCGGATAGATGTTAACCATGCTTATAATATTTTCATCTGTAGCATCTTTCAGATTGCCCCTCCATATATTTTCCGGGAGAGAGCTTCTTTCGAGCCATATATAAGACCTAATATAGCGCTTCAGTGAAACAGCAACCATATGGTTGCTGTTTTTCTCGTCTTCAATTTATAACAATCTCTGCACTGACTTATTTATGCGAAGCTTCTTCTCGTAATCGCGCTTTCAGTGCGCTGTATCTTCGCCCTTTCTGATTATTCCCAACCATATATGCCACTACGTCCTGACTTCCAACAATCACCAGCAGCTGCTTTGCTCGGGTAATCGCTGTGTACAAAATATTGCGCGTCAATAATCGACGTGGCAACGCATCGGACAAAGCAAGTACAACCGCATCAAATTCGCTGCCCTGTGATTTATGTACGGTTACCGCATAGGCCAGCTCCAATTCTCCCAGCATATCATAGGTATAAGTAGCAATGCGATCATCAAAACGAATCACCATACATTCCTGTCGCGGAAAAATCTGCAATATTTCTCCCACATCTCCATTGAAAACGCCCGTCCCCTGTTCCTCCGTCTCTCGCTTTTCCCAGATGATGTCATAATTATTACGCACCTGCATCACCCGGTCTCCCTCGCGGAAAATCCAGTCCCCAAAGCGCTTTTCCAACTTGTCCTCCGCCGGAGGATTGAGTGCCTCCTGAAGCCGACGGTTCAGCGCTATAGTACCGCTCCCCTGCCGTCTTGCTGGTGAAAGTACTTGAATCTGTGATGGCAGCAGTCCATAGTGGTTTGGCAATCGTGCCGCACAGAGCTGTGCCACCGTTTCAATCACCGCAGCCGGATCAGCACGCTTCAAAAAGAAAAAGTCTCCATCCGCACCCGATGGCACTGGCATACGTCCCTCGTTGACCGCATGGGCGTTCATAACAATATCGGACTGCTGTGCCTGCCGGAAAATGTCCGTCAACTGGATAGTCGGCACACGGCGAGAGCCAATGATGTCCCGCAGAAAATTTCCGGGGCCAACAGGAGGCAGTTGGTCTGCATCTCCTACTAAAACCAAGCGCGCACCGTGAGGAAGCGCCTCGATGAGTGCCTGCATCAGAGTGATATCGACCATGGAAACCTCGTCCAAGATAACTGCATCACACTCCAGAGGATTCGTCAGGTTTCGTGCAAATGCGGTGCGCCCTCCCATGCCAAATCCCGCTTCCAGCAGACGGTGAATGGTCTTAGCCTCCATCCCGGTTAAGTCCGATAACCGTTTTGCCGCGCGTCCGGTTGGCGCCGCTAATAGCGCATTCAGGCCCAATGCCTCAAACACCTGCAAAATACCACGCACGGTTGTTGTCTTACCGGTGCCAGGGCCGCCTGTCAAAATCACCAATCCATTGCGCGCTGCCATTGTTATCGCTTGCTTCTGCTTTTCTGAATACGGTACCTCACTATCCATTACAAGCGCTTTGAGAAGCTCGTCCACATCGAAATCATACTGATAATTGCGCTCCGCCATGCTGCCCAGCATTTCTGCCAAATATGCCTCCGCATCATGCAAATCACGCAGATATACCGCATCCCGACCGGCGATATGCTCACAAACCAACCGCCCGCACGCTCTCAATCTCTCAATTGCGGCCGCAGCACGCTCTTCATCAAATTGCACATCTTCATCAGACAGAAGGGAGCATACTGCTGCCGTGAGTTTTTCCACAGGAATGAACGTATGCCCGTTATCCAGATTGAAAACCAGCGTGTATAGGACACCCGCATCTGCACGCTCATCCGACAGCAGAGAAAGACCCAGTTCCATCGCCAGTCCATCGGCCAACTTGAAATCAATATCATAATAGGGATCGCACAGCAGATACGGATTTTCACACAGGGCATCAATTGCACTATCTCGCAAGCGCTTATACAGAAGCGGCGTCAGGGAAACTGGCAGGTGATGCTCTGCCAAAAAATCCATCAGCAGGCGCATCTCATTCTGTTCGGTAAATTGCCGGCCAATCTCCCTCGCCTTTTTCTCCGTGATTCCTCGAATGTCAGTCAATCGTTCCGGCTCATACGCCAACACATCGAAGGTATCCTCCCCGAACTTCTCCGCGATACGCGAGGCCAGCCGCGGACCGATACCGCGAATCAAGCCGGAACCTAAGTATTCAGCAATCCCTCGCACCGAAGACGGCAAACGGCGCTCAAACGCTTCGGTCGCAAACTGCTCACCATACGAGGGATGTGTCACCCATGTGCCGGTTAGGATTACCTCTTCTCCCAATCCTATATTCGGAAAGGTACCGGTTGCCGTAACCTCCGCACCATCATCCGAGTTTAATCGCAAAACTGCATATCCATTTTCCTGATTATAAAATACAATTTGCTCTACTGTGCCGCGTATCAGCACATACTCTTTCTCGTCCAAACTAAACCGTTCCTCTTTCTATTATTCCAGATACATAATATCCTGTTTGGATGCCAAATGCTTCGCAATATTGTCCTCTCCACCGCAGCCAATCTCAACAAACGTGATCGACAAACCCGGAAGATATTGCTTGCGCATGCGCAATGCAATTCGAATCAGCTGCTCGCTGGCTGCATCATTGCCATCACCATACAGTGTCAGCTCCGCAGAACCGTGCATGCGCAACAACCGTGCAAAGCACAACTCGTAAACCACATGTAAAAATGTATACAATCCTATGGCTGCAAAAATTGCAAGTACTGCTTCCCAAAAAACAGACATGAGTCTCCCCTCCTGTTTTCAGGCTATGCAGTAAACAATCTTCTGGTTCCTTTACTCGATTTATTGTAACACAAGACGAAAAAAATGTAAAATCCAAACATGGCAAAGCTGCCGGAACTCTCCGGCAGCTTGTCATTCAGGTTTCGTGATTGATACACCAGTCTGTCAAGTCTTCACTATTGGTCCCACGCATCGGATGTGCGCGCCCGCACCCCCGCTCATGCGGCGGCAAGGCGATGCCCTCAGGGACACCGTCCGATGCCTCATTCACGCCAGCTTGCGCCGCTACATCAGGTTTACTGCACTCAAACCACTCAAACTGTTTCTGCGCTGCTTCCATCTGATATCGTTTTTGTTTATCCTTTTCGATAACGCATCCCTCCTCATCGATATTTTGCCGCATCAACTACGCAATTAAACAAGAAAAAGCTCCCATGCAAGCATGGGAGCTTTTAAAAAGCAATAATTAGTCAGCGTTAACCTTAGTAACAACGCCGGAACCTACGGTGCGGCCACCCTCACGGATAGCGAAACGCAGGCCTTCCTCGATAGCGATCGGGGTGATCAGCTCAACGTCCATCTCAACGTTGTCGCCCGGCATGCACATCTCAGTGCCTTCCGGCAGGGAGATAACACCGGTAACGTCGGTGGTACGGAAGTAGAACTGGGGACGATAGTTGTTGAAGAACGGAGTGTGACGACCGCCCTCTTCCTTCTTCAGAACGTAAACCTGACCGTGGAACTTGGTGTGCGGGTGAATAGAGCCCGGCTTAGCCAGAACCTGACCACGCTCGATCTCAGTCTTCTGAATGCCGCGGAGCAGAGCGCCAATGTTGTCGCCAGCCTCAGCGTAGTCCAGCAGCTTGCGGAACATTTCGATACCGGTAACAACAGTCTTACGCGGAGCATCCATCAGACCAACGATTTCAACTTCCTCGCCCATCTTCAGCTGGCCACGCTCAACACGACCGGTAGCAACGGTACCACGGCCGGTGATGGAGAATACGTCCTCAACCGGCATGATGAACGGCTTGTCAGCAGCGCGATCCGGAGTCGGGATATAGGAGTCAACAGCGTCCATCAGCTCGTGAATGCACTTGTACTCCGGAGCATTCGGATCGGTGGAATCGCAAGTCAGAACCTGAAGTGCAGAACCACGGATTACCGGAATGTCATCGCCCGGGAACTCGTAGGAGGACAGCAGATCACGGATTTCCATCTCAACCAGATCGAGGAGCTCCTCGTCGTCTACCTGGTCAACCTTGTTCATGAATACAACGATATACGGAACGCCTACCTGACGAGCCAGCAGGATGTGCTCACGGGTCTGGGGCATCGGGCCGTCAGCGGAAGAAACAACCAGGATAGCGCCATCCATCTGAGCAGCGCCGGTGATCATGTTCTTAACGTAGTCAGCATGGCCCGGGCAGTCAACGTGCGCATAGTGACGGTTCTTGGTGTGGTACTCAACGTGCGCAGTGTTGATGGTAATGCCGCGCTCCTTCTCTTCCGGAGCCTTGTCGATCGAGTCATAAGCCTGATATTCAGCCTCACCCTCGAGAGCCAGAACCTTGGTGATCGCCGCGGTCAGCGTGGTCTTACCATGGTCAACGTGGCCGATGGTACCAATGTTAACGTGCGGCAGGGAGCGGTCAAATTTTTCCTTTGCCATTGTGGATATCCTCCTCGTAAATTAAATTCAAAGTCATGGTGAATTTATTCTACTGCAATTCACAAAAAAATGCAATAGTTTTAGTCGTTTTTATTGCGGGCGTCGATAATCTTCTCCTGAATGCTCTTCGGCACCTCAGTGTAATGGCTGGGCTGCATGGTGTACTGACCGCGGCCCTGCGTACGAGAACGCAGCGCGGTTGCATAACCAAACATCTCGCTCAGCGGAACAGCAGCCGAAATCGCCTGCACACCGCCGCGCGGCTCCATACCCTGAATCTGGCCACGGCGGGAGTTAAGATCGCCGATAACGTCGCCCATATAATCCTCCGGAACCATAACGTCGACCTGCATGATTGGCTCCATCAGAACCGGATCAGCCTTCTTCATCGCTTCCTTGAACGCCATAGAACCGGCGATCTTGAACGCCATTTCAGAGGAGTCGACTTCGTGATAAGAACCGTCGTACAACGTAACCTTTACGTCAACAACCGGATAGCCTGCCAGAATACCAGCCTGCATTGCGCCCTGAATACCCTGATTAACAGGCTCAATATATTCCTTCGGAATCGCACCGCCAACGATCTTGTTGATGAACTCATAGCCCTTGCCGGACTCGTTCGGCTCAACAATAATCTTAACATGGCCGTACTGACCCTTACCACCGGACTGACGTGCATACTTCTGATCCACATCAGCAGAACGGCGGATGGTTTCCTTATAAGCAACCTGAGGCGAACCTACGTTGGCTTCTACCTTGAATTCACGCAGCAGACGGTCAACGATGATTTCTAGGTGCAACTCACCCATACCAGCGATAATGGTCTGGCCGGTTTCCTCGTCGGTGTAGGTCTTGAAGGTCGGGTCTTCTTCCGCCAGCTTTGCCAGCGCAATGCCCATCTTTTCCTGACCAGCCTTGGTCTTGGGCTCGATCGCAACACGGATAACCGGATCCGGGAACTCCATGGACTCAAGGATAATCGGATGCTTTTCATCACAGAGCGTATCGCCTGTGGTGGTGTTCTTAAAGCCGATGCCCGCAGCAATATCACCCGAATATACGCAATCGATATCCTGACGGTGATTTGCGTGCATCTGAAGAATACGGCCCAGACGCTCACGCTGATCCTTGGTGGCATTGAGCACCGAAGAACCCGCAGTGATCGTACCGGAGTAAACGCGGAAGAAGGTCAAACGGCCAACAAACGGGTCGGTTGCAATCTTAAACGCGAGGGCGGAGAACGGCGCGTCGTCGGAAGACGGACGGGAATCCTCCTCTTCGGTCTTGGGGTTGATACCCTTAATATCCTCGATATCGGTCGGAGCCGGCATATACTCAACCACTGCGTCGAGCAGGGGCTGAACACCCTTGTTGCGGTAAGCAGTACCGCAAAGTACCGGAACGATCTCGTTGGCAATCGTACCCTTTCGGATCGCAGCTTTCACTTCCGCAACGGTCAGTTCTTCGCCTTCGAGGTACTTCATCATCAGTTCCTCATCCAGCTCAGCAACTGCTTCCCACAGCGCGTCGTGATACTCCTTCGCCTGATCCATCATGTCAGCCGGGATGTCCTCATCACGGACATCCTTGCCGAGGTCATCATAGTAAACCTCTGCACGCATGGTAATCAGGTCGATGATGCCCTTAAAGCTATCCTCAACGCCGATCGGCAACTGAATCGGAACCGCATTACACTTGAGGCGGTCCTTCATCATGCCGACAACGTTAAAGAAGTCTGCGCCCATGATGTCCATCTTGTTGACAAACGCCATACGCGGAACCTTGTACTTGTCCGCCTGATGCCATACAGTCTCGGACTGGGGCTCAACGCCACCCTTGGCGCAGAATACGGTAACAGAACCGTCAAGGACGCGCAAGGAACGCTCTACTTCTACAGTAAAGTCAACGTGGCCCGGGGTGTCAATGATGTTGATACGGTGCTCCGGGAACTGATGCTGGGAGCCCGACCAGTGACAGGTGGTAGCAGCGGAGGTGATGGTAATACCGCGCTCCTGCTCCTGCTCCATCCAGTCCATGGTGGCGGTACCGTCGTGGGTATCGCCGATTTTGTGATTTACACCGGTGTAGTACAGAATACGCTCGGTGGTAGTAGTCTTACCGGCGTCGATGTGCGCCATGATGCCGATATTTCTGGTTCTTTCCAGGGAATATTCTCTAGGCATATTGCTCTCCTTTCAAACGCTCAGCGGATCGCAGATTAATAGCGATAGTGTGCAAACGCCTTGTTTGCTTCCGCCATCTTGTGCGTATCCTCGCGCTTCTTGACAGCACCGCCCAGATTGTTGCAGGCATCCATGATTTCGCCGGCCAGACGCTCGCGCATAGTCTTTTCAGAACGGGCACGGGCGTACTTGGTGATCCAGCGCAGGCCCAGGGTCTGACGACGCTCCGGACGCACTTCCATCGGCACCTGATAGGTAGCGCCACCTACACGGCGCGCCTTAACTTCCAGCGACGGCATGATGTTCTCCATCGCTTCAGTGAAAACCTCCAGCGGTTCACGTCCGGTCTTTTCACGGACGATATCGAAAGCACCATAAACAACCTTCTGCGATACGCCCTTCTTGCCGTCGAGCATGATAGAGTTTACCAGCTTGGTGACGAGCTTGGAATTATAAAGCGGATCGGGCAGAACGTCTCTCTTGGGGACATTACCTCTTCTTGGCACTTTACTTCCCTCCTTCAAAATAATTTGATTTCATAGGTACTCCGGCGTGCCTTGGTGACAGCCGTTGTAATGCCTGTCCGAGGTAAATACCCGTTTATCAGATAAATCGGATATAAAACGCCTCAGACAAAGCATGAGTGTGCTTTGCTGAAAACTTTTAATTCTCGCAAAACCTTGTGGGTGGCAAAATTACTTGCCGGCCTTCGGGCGCTTCGCGCCGTACTTGGAACGAGCCTGACGGCGGTTTGCTACACCCTGAGTATCCAGCGTGCCGCGGATGATGTGGTAACGGACACCAGGAAGGTCCTTAACACGGCCACCGCGAACCATAACAACCGAGTGCTCCTGCAGGTTGTGACCTTCGCCCGGGATGTAAGCGGAAACTTCCATCTGGTTGGTCAGCTTTACACGAGCAACCTTACGAAGCGCAGAGTTCGGCTTCTTCGGCGTCATGGTTTTAACCGTCGTGCAGACGCCGCGCTTCTGCGGAGCGGACTGATCGGTAGCCTTCTTCTTCTGAGAATTGTAGCCTACCTGCAGAGCCGGCGCCGTAGATTTGTAAACGACTGCCTCGCGACCCTTACGGACGAGTTGGTTAAAAGTTGGCATTTTATTTCCTCCTTCTTTCAAAGATATTTATGAAAAGCGCATGTTTGCGCGTTTCAACAAAACAGCTTAGCGCAAAACCGTTACGACTGCCGCACCGACATCAATGCCGGCCGCATCGCCAAGTTCGGTCATGGTAGTGATTTCCGTGAGTTTGGTATCCGTTTCACTGCAAAGTTCGTAAACCGGACCAACCACACGTTTTTCAGCATCGAGCGCCACAAAGACCTCTGCGGCTTTGCCGTCTCGAATTGCTTTTTTCGATTGTTTCACGCCGATAACTTTGTGCGCCGTGCGAAGTTCTGAAAGCATACTAACCCTCCTATACGGCATACTTCATTAGTATAAGTCTTTTTCATTTGGAAGTCAAGCATTTTTCCGGAGTTTTTCTTCATTTTTGAGCGAATTTTACTATTACCAATCGAAGCATGACTTCTCAGCACGTTTACCAAATGATGAAGCTGCCAAAACAGGGGAACGCCTTACAGCATTCCCCTGTTCTCTGCTTTTTATACCACTATTTCAGCGAGCCTCTAATCAATCCAGATCGACCGTCTGCTCGTAATGCCCGTCGCAGTATTCTGTCATACCGGAACCGGCCGGAATCAGCTTGCCGATGATAACATTCTCCTTCAGGCCCATCAGCGGATCGACCTTGCCCTTGATTGCAGCGTCAGTCAGAACGCGGGTGGTTTCCTGGAAGGATGCGGCCGACATCCACGAATCGGTTGCCAGCGATGCCTTGGTGATACCCATCAGCGTCGGCTCCGCAGCCGCCAGACGCAAGCCTTCTTCGCCCGCATCAATGCGATCCTGCACCTTCTGATTGTAATCCTCAAACTCAAGCAGATCCATCACAGAGCCCGGCAGCACTTCAGCGTCGCCCGCATCTTCCACGCGAACCTTACGCATCATCTGACGCACAATAACCTCGATATGCTTATCGTTGATATCAACGCCCTGCTGACGGTAAACCTTTTGAACTTCCTTGATCTCATAATCGTGCACTGCACGCGGATCGAGTACACGCAGAATGTCATGCGGGTTGAGCGAGCCTTCGTTAAGCTGGAAGCCTTGCGGTACTTCCTGACCATCCGTTACACGAATACCGGACGAGGATGCCAACTGATAAGAACGCATATCGCCGGTCTGCGGATTGACGATGTTGACCGTCTTAACCGTTGTACGCTTGGACTCCTCAATGTTGACAACACCGCTGATTTCAGCCAGCGTCGCTGCCTTCTTCGGCTTACGCGCCTCAAACAGCTCCTCTACTCGCGGAAGACCCTGCGTAATATCCGAACCGGCAACGCCGCCGGTGTGGAACGTACGCATGGTCAGCTGCGTACCCGGCTCGCCGATGGACTGGGCGGCAATGATACCGACCGCTTCACCCTTGCCAACCGGTGTGCCCATCGCAAGGTTCATGCCATAGCAGTGGCTGCATACACCCTTGCGTGCACGGCATTCCAGCACAGAACGGATCTGAACACGGGTGATACCCGCCTCCAGAATTGCATCCGCATCTGCATCATTCATCATGCGAGTATTGGGTACAATCACCTCGCCGGTTTCCGGATGGCAGATATCGTCCACCGGATAACGACCCAGCAAACGCTCGCGCAGCGGCTCGATAATCTGATTGCCTTCCTTGATATCCTCAACCCAGATACCCTTCGTTGCGCCGCAGTCCTCCTCACGAATGATAACATCCTGCGAAACGTCAACCAGACGGCGGGTCAGGTAACCGGAGTCCGCGGTACGCAGCGCGGTATCAGCCAGACCCTTACGCGCACCACGCGCGGAAATAAAGTATTCCAAAACCGACAATCCCTCACGGAAGTTGGACTTAATCGGGATTTCGATGGTTTTACCAGAGGTGGACGCCATCAGGCCGCGCATACCGGCCAGCTGACGAATCTGGTTAATGGAACCACGCGCACCGGAGTCTGCCATCATATGAATCGGGTTAAACCGCTGGTCGCGCATATTCTCTTGCAGCTTCGCCGTAACCTTCTTGGTGGTAGATTCCCACTCGGCAACCGTCAAGCGATAGCGTTCATCGTCCGTGATAAAGCCGCGCTTATACTTCTTATCAATCTTCGCAACCTGCTGCTCAGACTCATGAATTAAGGTTGCCTTATCCTCCGGCACCAGCATATCAGCAACCGCAACGGTCAGCGCGCCCTTGGTGGAGTACTTATAGCCCATTGCCTTGATTGCGTCGAGCACCTCGGCGGTCTTATTAAAGCCGTGCACATGGATGCACTTGTCAATGATCTTGCCAAGTTCCTTCTTACCGCAGGTCATCATGATCTCAAGATCAAGAACCTTCTCCGGATCCGAGCGGTCAACAAAGCCAAGGTCCTGCGGGATACGCTCATTGAAAATCAGGCGGCCCGGTGTTGCATCAACAATTTTGGAAACCGTCTTGCCGCCGATCTCGCGCGTCATGCGCACCTTGATCGGCGCGTGGATGCCCACAATACCTTCCGCATATGCCATGAGTGCTTCGTCCGGATCGCGGAACACCTTACCGGCACCCGGCTCAGTTTCGCGATCAATCGTCAGATAGTAGGAGCCAAGCACCATATCCTGCGACGGAATAGTAACCGGCTTGCCGTCCTGCGGCTTAAGCAGGTTGTTCGCCGACAGCATCAGCAGACGCGCCTCGGCCTGCGCCTCAGCGGAAAGCGGCACGTGTACCGCCATCTGGTCGCCGTCGAAGTCAGCGTTGAACGCCGTACATACCAGAGGATGCAAACGGATGGCACGGCCCTCTACCAGCACCGGCTCAAACGCCTGAATACCCAGACGGTGCAGCGTCGGCGCACGGTTGAGCATGACCGGATGCCCCTTGATAATGCCCTCGAGCACATCCCAAACCTCGGGCTTAGCGCGCTCTACCATCTTCTTTGCAGATTTAATATTGGATGCCGCGCCGTCCTCAACCAGCTTTTTCATCACAAAAGGCTTGAACAGTTCAAGCGCCATTTCCTTCGGCAGACCGCACTGATAAATCTTCAGGTCCGGGCCGACGACGATAACCGAACGCCCGGAATAGTCAACACGCTTACCAAGCAGGTTTTGACGGAAACGGCCCTGCTTGCCCTTGAGCATATCGGACAGAGACTTAAGCGCACGGTTGTTCGGTCCAGTGACCGGACGGCCGCGGCGGCCATTATCGATCAGCGCGTCGACCGCTTCCTGCAGCATGCGCTTCTCGTTGCGCACGATGATGTCAGGCGCACCCAGCTCCAACAGACGCTTGAGACGGTTATTTCGGTTGATCACACGGCGATACAGGTCGTTTAAGTCGCTCGTTGCAAAGCGACCGCCATCCAGCTGCACCATCGGACGGATTTCCGGCGGGATAACCGGAACCACATCCATAATCATCCACTCGGGACGATTATGCGACAGACGGAACGACTCGACAACCTCCAGTCGTTTGATGATGCGCAGACGCTTCTGACCGGAGGACTCGCGCAGTTCCGCGGTCAGCTCCTTGGAGAGCTGTTCCAAATCCAGCTCTGCCAGCAGTTCCTTGATCGCCTCTGCACCCATACCGGCGCGGAAGTCATCCTCGTACTTCTCACGCATGTCGCGGTACTCAGCCTCGGTCAGAATCTGCTTCTTCATCAGGGGCGTATCGCCCGGATCAATCACAATATAGTTTGCAAAATACAGAACCTTTTCCAGCACGCGCGGGCTGATATCCAGAATCAGGCCCATACGAGACGGGATGCCCTTGAAGTACCAGATATGCGATACGGGCGCGGCCAATTCAATATGGCCCATGCGCTCGCGGCGCACCTTAGCGCGGGTAACTTCTACGCCGCACTTATCGCAAACTTTACCTTTGAAGCGGACCTTCTTATACTTGCCGCAGTGACATTCCCAGTCTTTGGTTGGGCCAAAGATACGCTCGCAGAACAGGCCGTCTTTTTCCGGCTTGAGCGTGCGGTAGTTGATGGTTTCGGGCTTTTTTACTTCACCGTACGACCACTGACGGATCAGGTCAGGAGAGGCCAGACCGATCTTAATGGCGTTAAACGTATGATATCCCATATATTTTAAGATGCTCCTTCCCTATTCACAGATGATTTTGTTGTCCTTCCCACTTATTCGCTCAGGCCATCATCAAAATCATCCACGGCATCATCGCCATCCTCGACGGCGCTATCCAGTGCAAAGAGATCGGTATCGCCTTCCTCGGCATCGTTGATGCCAAAACCGGCAGCAGCAAATTCTTCATCCGCGCCCGAAACAGCCTGCTCCATCGGACGGATGAAATCCGCCTCGTCCTCATCGTCCTCAGCAAGTTCGATCACTTCCATATTTTCGTCGAGCACCTGAATATCCAGACACAGCGACTGAAGCTCCTTAACCAGAACCTTGAACGACTCCGGCACACCCGGCTGCGGCACGTTGTGGCCCTTAACGATTGCCTCGTAGGTCTTGACACGACCGGTAATATCGTCCGACTTAACCGTCAGGATTTCCTGCAAGGTATAGGCTGCGCCGTACGCCTCGAGGGCCCAAACTTCCAT
Source organism: Candidatus Agathobaculum pullicola (assembly GCF_052117205.1). Lineage (NCBI taxonomy): Bacteria > Bacillati > Bacillota > Clostridia > Eubacteriales > Butyricicoccaceae > Agathobaculum > Candidatus Agathobaculum pullicola. The sequence continues at coordinate 36,504 of NZ_JBQKJP010000013.1, forward strand.
CTCACCGAAGCGCTGGCCGCCAAACTGCGCCTTACCGCCGAGCGGCTGCTGCGTAACCAACGAATACGGGCCAGTGGAACGGGCATGAATCTTATCGTCAACCAGATGGTGCAGCTTGAGGTAGTACATATAGCCGACGGTTACGCGGTTGTCAAACTTCTCACCGGTACGACCGTCGTAAACAACGCTCTTACCATCCTCATCTACACCTGCGGCAACCAAAGTTTCCTTGATATCGTCCAGCGTTGCGCCGTCGAATACCGGTGTCTCAACCTTCCAGCCGAGCTTCTTCGCCGCAAAGCCCAGATGCACTTCGAGCACCTGACCGATATTCATACGCGACGGAACGCCCAAGGGGTTCAGAACGATATCGAGCGGACGGCCATCCTCGAGGAACGGCATATCCTCCTGCGGCAGAATACGGGAAACGACACCCTTATTACCGTGACGGCCCGCCATCTTGTCGCCAACCGAAATCTTACGCTTCTGTGCAATATACACACGCACTACCATGTTGACGCCCGGGCTCAGCTCGTCGCCGTTTTCACGGGTGAACACCTTCACGTCGACCACAATGCCGCTTTCGCCATGCGGGGCACGCAGCGAGGTATCACGCACTTCGCGCGCCTTCTCACCGAAAATGGCGCGCAGCAGGCGCTCTTCCGCGGTCAGCTCGGTTTCGCCCTTGGGCGTGACCTTACCGACCAGAATGTCGCCCGCCTGCACCTCAGCGCCTACGCGGATGATGCCGCGCTCGTCAAGGTTGCGCAGTGCGTCTTCACCGACATTCGGGATATCGCGGGTAATCTCTTCCGGCCCGAGCTTGGTGTCTCGGGATTCGGATTCATATTCCTCAATGTGAATCGAGGTATAAACGTCGTCACGCACCAGACGCTCATTGAGCAGAACGGCGTCCTCGTAGTTGTAACCTTCCCATGTCATAAAGCCGATCAGTGCGTTCTTGCCGAGCGCAATCTCGCCCTTATCAGTCGAAGGACCGTCCGCCAGCACATCCCCCTTCTTGACACGCTCACCCAAATCAACGATTGGGCGCATATTGATGCAGGTGGACTGGTTGGAACGCAGGAACTTGGTCAGGTGATAGGTTTTTTCTTCACCGCTATCATACTGAACCATGACTTCGCGTGCGGTTACGCGGGTAACAACACCGTCACCCTCCGCCAGCGGAATCGTGCCGGAGTCAACCGCAGCCTTATATTCCATACCGGTTGCAACCACAGGTGCCTCGGTCTTAAGCAGCGGCACCGCCTGACGCTGCATGTTCGCGCCCATGAGCGCGCGGTTTGCGTCATCGTGATCGAGGAACGGAATAAACGCTGTCGCAACCGAAACCATCATACGGGGCGAAACGTCCATCAGGTCAACATCCTTGCGATCAACCTCAACGAACTCGTCACGCATACGGCAGGTTACACGCTCATTGAGCAGATAGCCGTCCTCATCAATCGGCTCAGTCGCCTGACAAACGATATATTCGTCCTCGACATCGGCCGTCATATACTGCACCTGATCGGTTACACGCCCATGTTCCTTGTCAATGATACGGTACGGCGCTTCAATAAATCCGAAGTCATTGATGCGCGCATAAGTCGCCAAATAAGAGATCAGACCGATATTCGGACCTTCAGGCGTCTCAATGGGGCACAGACGACCATAGTGAGAATAGTGTACGTCACGTACTTCAAAGGATGCGCGGTCACGCGACAGACCGCCGGGACCCAGCGCAGACATACGGCGCTTGTGCGTCAACTCTGCCAACGGGTTGTTCTGATCCATGAACTGCGACAGCGGAGAAGAACCAAAGAATTCCTTGATTGCCGCGGTCACAGGGCGAATGTTAATCAAGCTCTGCGGCGTTACGACATCCAGATCCTGAATGGTCATGCGCTCACGAATGACGCGCTCCATACGGCTGAAACCGATGCGGAACTGGTTCTGCAGCAACTCACCTACGCAGCGCAGACGACGATTGCCCAGATGGTCAATATCGTCGGTCGTGCCGATGCCGTGGCCAAGACCCAGCAGATAGCAAATTGATGCCAGCATATCGTCAACAATAATGGTCTTCGGAATCAGGTCGTGCATACGGGTGAGAATGGTCTTTTTCATCTCCTCGCCCGAAATACCCGAATCAATAATCTCCTTGAGAACAGAGAAGCGGACCTTTTCCTTCACACCAAGTTCTTCAGCTGAGAAACCAGTATAGTCGCTGAAATCACCGATGTCGACCATACCGTTGCCAAACACCTTAACAGCCGTACCCTCACCGGACTCAACCGTCACGTGGTTGACGCCACGACGCGACAACAGACGCGCCTTATCACGAGTCAGGACCTCATTTTCTTCCGCCAGCACCTCGCCGGTCATCGGATCAACCGCGGCGCTCAGCAGCTTATGGCCGGTAATGCGGCGGGCAATGTCCAGTTTCTTATTGTACTTATAGCGACCAACCGCAGAAATGTCATAGCGCCGCATATCAAAGAACATTGCATCCATCAGGCTGGTTGCCGACTCGACAGAGGGCGGCTCGCCCGGACGCATCTTCTTGTAAATCTCGATGAGCGCCTCATCCGAGGTATGCGCCGGATCCTTATCCAGTGTCGCGAGAATCAGCGGATCCTCACCGAACAGCTCCTTGATTTCCGCATCGGTCTTTACACCGATGGCACGGATAAAGCTCGTAATCGGAATCTTACGGTTTTTGTCGATACGGACGTAGAACACATCGTTTGCGTCGGTTTCGTACTCCAGCCATGCGCCGCGGTACGGGATAACCGTTGCCGACAGAATCATCTTGTCAGTCTTGTCGTACTCTTTACCGTAGTACACGCCGGGTGAACGAACCAGCTGAGATACGATAGCGCGCTCTGCGCCGTTGATGATGAAGGTCGCGGAATCGGTCATCTTCGGGAAATCGCCCATAAAGATTTCCTGTTCCTTGATTTCACCGGTTTCCTTGTTACGCAGACGCATGCGCACCTTCAGGGGCGAAGCGTATGTGGCGTCTCGTGCCTTGCACTCTTCTACGCTGTACTTCGGATCCTCATCCATCGAATAGTCGAGGAAGGAAAGCTCCAAATTGCCGGTGTAGTCCGTGATGGACGCGGTGTCGGCAAAAACCTCACGCAGTCCCTCATCGAGGAACCACTGATACGACTTTTTCTGCACCTCAATCAGATTGGGCATCTCCAAAATCTCATTGATGCGTGCAAAGCTCTTTCGTGTGGTTTTGCCGTGCTGTACGTCTTTCACCTTCATGTGCTTTGATCACTCCGTTTCTTTCGGCTGTGTTGGTGTTGATACGCCCGGCGGCGTTGCGAAAATATTGTTTTTGGCCTTGCATTCTCTTGCAGACCGTGCTAACATATAGTTAGGAATCGGGATTTCTTCCACGATTTTGTAAGCGTTTTATTATACCATGTTTTTCTACAATTCGTCAAGGTTATTTTGTATAAAAAGCGGACGGTTTTCACCGTCCGCTTTTTTGATTCTTACAGCACTTTGGACAAAAAATCTTTCAGACGCGGATTTTGCGGATGTTCAAAGAACGCTTTCGGCTCATTCTGCTCGACAATATTGCCGCCATCCATGAACAGCACTCGAGTACCCACTTCACGGGCAAAGCCCATTTCATGTGTCACCACGACCATGGTCATACCGTCATCCGCCAGCTCCTTCATAATCTCCAACACCTCGCCGACCATCTCCGGGTCAAGCGCCGAAGTCGGCTCGTCAAAGAGCATTACATCCGGATTCATCGCCAGCGCGCGCGCAATGGCAATACGCTGCTGCTGACCGCCGGAAAGCTGAATCGGATAGCTGTCCGCCTTGTCCGGCAACCCAACGCGTGCGAGCAGCTCCATGGCACGCTTGTCCGCTTGGGCATCCGTCATCACCTTGAGTTTAACCGGTGCGAGTTTGATGTTCTCCTTCACCGTCAGGTGCGGAAAGAGGTTAAACTGCTGGAACACCATACCCATTTTACGGCGCACCAAGTTGATATCCGTCTGCTTCGAGGTAATATTCTGCCCCTCAAAAACAATCTCACCGCTCGTCGGCTCTTCCAGCAGGTTCAGGCAGCGCAGGAAGGTTGACTTTCCCGAGCCGGACGGACCGATGATAACAACCTTTTCGCCCTTCTCAATATGCTCGTTTACGCCGATGAGAACTTTGTGAGCGCCAAAGGATTTGTGTAGATTTTTAACGCTGATCACTTGCGCGCAGCCTCCTTTCCAGAATACCGAGCAGCTTGGTCAGGATCAGTACCATGACCAAATAGATGACTGCAATCGAAAGATACGGCATCCAAGGCGCATAGGTACGGCTCTGTACAATCATTGCGCCCTTGGTCAAATCCATCAGACCGATAACCGTACAAATTGAAGTCTCCTTCAGCAGCGTAATGAGTTCATTGCCCAACGCCGGCAGGATGTTCTTGATCGCCTGCGGGATGATGACATAACGCATCGTGGCCGCATAATTCAGCCCCAGCGACCTGCCTGCCTCCATCTGTCCCTTATTGATCGACATAATACCGGAACGCACAATCTCCGCCACATAAGCACCAGAATTGACGCCAAAGGAGATAATAGCCGCCGCAATCATATTTTGCGAAGAACCGAAAATGATAAAATACATAATCAGGAGCTGCACCGTGCTGGGCGTACCGCGAATGACTGTCAGGTACACCTTACAAACAAGGTTGCCCAGCCCAAGCAGTATGCCGCCCAGACCGCGCCAATGCACACGCTGCGAATCATATGCCGAGCGAATGATTGCAATACATACACCAATTACAACACCGAGAATCAGCGCGCCGACCGTAACCTCCAGCGTTGTGCCAAGACCCTTGGCAAAATAGATGTACCACCGGTCGCCCTCAATAAAGGTCTGATAAAACTGCTCCTGAAACCATTGGATAAATTCTGACACCGGCACAATCCCCCTTTTTATTTATGAAAATGCGCAGAGGGGGCGGCCATTGCAGGCCGTCCCCACAGCTTGTTTGCTCACTTAGTCCGCCGTGATATACTTATCAATGATCGACTGTACGGTACCGTCTGCAATCAGTTCACCCAGTGCAGCATCAACCGCATCCTTAAGCGCAGTATTATCCTTGGCAAACGCGATTGCATAATCCTCTTCCGCATAGGCGGTATCCAGAATCTTCAGCCCCTCGTTTGCTTCCACATACTTCTGCGCCGGTGCGTTATCGATAACAACGCAGTCAATCTTGCCCTGCGTCAGCGCCATGATAGCGTCCGTACCCTTGCTGTAACGGCTCATCGCATCTTCGCCGAAGTCATCGGTGCAGTACAGGTCGCCTGTAGTACCCTGCTGCACGCCAATCTTCTTACCTGCCAGATCGTCCGGAGAAGCAATGTCGGAGCCTTCCGGAACAATGATGGACTGCACGCCGGTTGCATAGGTCTGCGAGAAGTTCACATTCTTCTCACGATCCGGAGTAACCGTCATGCCCGCCATACCCATGTCCGCCTTGCCGGAAGAAACCGCGGTGATAATCGAATCAAACTCCATATCGGAAATGGCAAAGCTCAAACCGAGCTTATCCGCAATTGCCTTGCCTACCTCAGCGTCGATACCGACAATCTCTTCGCCCTCGTAGTACTCATACGGCTCAAAGAACGCATTGGTTGCCATGGTCAGCGTGCCGTCCACAGCCAGCTTGTAATCCGCACCGGTTTGGGCTGCATTGCTCTCGTCCTGACCATTATCCGTAGTCTGTGTCTGTGCATTGTTGCCGCCGCATCCGGTCAGCAGCATCGAGCCTGCCAAAAGCATGCTCAGCATCGCAATAGAAAACTTTTTCATTGTCTTCTCTCCTCCTAATTGCCGGCCTTGTGGACCGGACATTTCAAACAAGATTCATTATACATGGGCCTGTTTAAAAATTCAACCTCTAAATCAGCAAAAACCCAACAAATATCACATCGCTTTTCGTCATATCCACAACAAATTTGCACTGTGACCTTTTTCAGCCGCTTCGCATAGCTTGACAATACCTTATTTTGTAGGAGGTCATTTCCATGCGTTACCATACATATCCTCTCCCATCCATGCCATCGTCCGTCAGACATCCGCACGGTACAACCGCCACCGCCGAATCTCTTTCGGGCGTTATCTCCATCTATGACAAGCCCTCCCCCCACGCAGCAATCGTCGGCAGCGTGCCGTGCGGCGCGCAGCTCATGGTGCTCGGCCGTCAAGCGAATTGGCATGCTGTACGCTACGGCCCGTGTCAGGGCTTTGTTTCCGGCGATACTATTGTGCTGAATTACTAATTTGCACTGTCTTTCAGGCGAAAACATCTGTCTTTCCGTTCGGATTTCTCCTTGCGTTCAGTCCCTATAAACAGTATAATAGATGTGTTCGATGCGATAAACGCAAGGAGGTACGAAATTTAGTGTATCAGATTTTGAAAAAGCAGACGCTGAACGCGAACACCAAGCTGATGGTGATTGACGCGCCGCATGTGGCACGCAAGGCTGAACCGGGCCAATTCATCATTCTGCGCGTCAGCGAGGATGGAGAGCGTATCCCTCTCACAATTGCGGAGTATGACCGTGAGACGGGTGCGGTCACAATTATTTTTCAGGAGGTCGGCGCAACCACTATTGCGCTGGGCGCTCTGAACGAGGGCGACTGCCTGCACGACTTTGTCGGCCCACTGGGCAAGGCAAGCGAGCTGGAAGGCCTGAAGAAGGTTGCCGTAGTTGGCGGCGGTCTGGGCTGCGCAATCGCCTATCCGCAGGCGAAGAAGCTGCACGAAATGGGCTGTGAGGTCGACCTGATCGCAGGCTTCCGCAACAAGGATATCATTATTCTGGAGGACGAGATGCGAGCTGCCTCCACCAATTTGTATATTGTGACGGACGATGGCTCGAACGGCCGCAAGGCGCTTGTTACCGAGGTGCTCAAAGAACTGATTGACGCAGGTAACCAGTATGACGCCGTCATCGCCATCGGCCCGATGATCATGATGAAGTTCGTTGCTGAGACCACCCGCCCCTACGGCATCAAAACTATCGTTTCCATGAACACCATTATGGTAGACGGCACCGGCATGTGCGGCTGCTGCCGCCTGACAGTCGGCGGCGAAACCAAATTCGCCTGCGTTGACGGTCCGGACTTTGACGGCCATCTTGTCGATTTTGACAGCGCAATGCGCCGCAGTGCGATGTACAAGGCACAGGAAAAGCAGGCGGTAGAGCGCCGCGAGGCACACTGCAACCTGTTCAAGATGGAGGTCAAGTAACAATGGCGAATATGAATCCAAACAAAGTACCCATGCCCGAGCAGGCGCCGAACGTACGCAATAAGAATTTCGATGAAGTGACGCTCGGCTATACGCCGGAAATGGCGATTGAAGAAGCGCAGCGCTGCCTCAATTGCAAGCATAAGCCCTGCATCTCCGGCTGCCCGGTACAGGTTAAAATCCCCGAATTTATCGCGCTGGTCGCCGAGGGCAAGTTTCTCAAGGCTGCCGCTAAAATCAAAGAGACCTCTGCCCTTCCGGCCGTATGCGGTCGTGTGTGTCCGCAGGAGACGCAGTGTGAGCAGAAGTGCGTGCGCGGCATCAAGGGCGAAGCGGTCGCTATCGGTCGCTTGGAACGCTTTGTCGCAGACTATGCGCGTGAACACGGTGAAGAAAAAGCAGCAAAGCCGGCTCCCAATGGTCATAAGTGTGCAATTATCGGCGCTGGCCCTGCAGGTCTAACCTGCGCGGGCGATCTGGCGCGCATGGGCTATCAAGTGACCGTATTTGAGGCACTGCACATCGCAGGCGGCGTGTTGATGTACGGTATTCCAGAATTCCGTCTGCCTAAGGAGATTGTACAGAAGGAAATCGACACGCTTAAAGACCTTGGCGTTGAGTTTGTGCTGAACTTTGTAGTCGGTCGTTCTGAGACCATCGACGAACTGTTTGAGGATGGCTATGAAGCGATTTTTGTCGGTTCGGGTGCCGGCCTGCCGACCTTTATGGGTGTGCCGGGTGAGAACGCCAACGGTGTGTATTCCGCTAACGAATATCTGACTCGCATCAACCTGATGAAAGCCTATCAGAACGACGCTGAAACCCCGATTTTCCACGCGCGCAAGATTGCAGTCGTGGGCGGCGGTAACGTCGCAATGGATGCGGCCCGTTGTGCCAAGCGCATGGGGGCAGATGATGTTTACATCGTTTACCGCCGTTCTGAAAATGAATTGCCCGCGCGTTTGGAAGAAATTCATCACGCCAAGGAAGAAGGCGTTGTGTTCAAGTTCCTGACCGCACCGCTCGAAGTGCTGGTGGATGAAAACTACAATGTAACCGGCCTGAAGTGCCAGCAGATGGAGCTGGGCGAGCCGGATGAATCCGGCCGCCGCCGTCCGGTACCGGTTGAGGGCAGTGAGTTCACACTGGATCTGGACTGTGTCATCGCAGCAATCGGCACCACACCCAATCCGCTGATCCGTCACACTACGCCTGGTCTGGACACCAACCGCAAGGGCTGCATCATTGCAGACGATGAGCACGGTATCACGTCTAAGGAAGGCGTATTTGCTGGCGGCGACGCTGTTACCGGTGCAGCAACCGTTATCCTCGCCATGGGCGCTGGCAAGCGCGCTGCCGCAGCGATGGATGAATACATCAAGAGTAAGCAGTAAACTCTAACATAAGCACCCTGTCGGTCGATGGGGTGCTTATTCACATAGACAAAACCGTCGGGCAGCAAGGACTTTCTCCTGCTGCCCGACGGTTTTGTCTTTTTCCAATAGCTTTAACGAGTCTCTTCCATCTCTCCGGTCAGAACTGCCTGAAGCTCCGCATTATCTTGTGAAAACTCAACACGCAATGTCTGCGATGCAATGCGCCCGTTCTGCACAGTCTGCACCAGCACAGCGTCTCCTGCCTGCTCTAACACAATACCGGCCTGCGGCAACGCCCACAAGCATCCCTCATACTGAGCAGGCAGATCAGCAAACGAGAATGTCCAATCGCTCCCCGACCGAGTCAATGTATCCACATAAGCCAGCGGCACCACATCATATCCATGCAACAGCGCGGCGCGGATATCGCCTGTTTGCTCCGCTGCATCCATAGAATAACTCTGCGAATATGCGTCCACGCTTGACGCCTCCAAAGTAATATTGCCTTCGGCAATCGCCGTGCCGTCTACACGGTTTACTGTAGTATAGTCCTCTGTCCGCACGGTCAGGCTTTGCTTTCCTTCCTCCGACAGCATCGCCTCTAATCCGCCGCGCACAGAAAACTGCCCCAATGTCACCATATTTTCGGTCGCCACACGATACTGCGCATAAGTGCTGAACAATGTCTGATACGGTTTTGCCGTCTGCGCGTCCACTGCACCATGTTCGACCAACTGTTCCAGCAGTGTTTGCTCCTCGCCCTTTGGAGTCAATGAAAGCGCAGTATAGCTTGCAGCCGCAACATCGTCACGCAGAAAATCCTCTATGTCGATAACTGCTGCTTCATACAACCCAATTTGCTGCGCAAAGTTGTCCACATCCGCATAGACAAAATCCCCGTCCGCCTCGGTATATCCGAGCGCACGCAGGACGAATGCTGCATACATTTGCGCGGTGCAAGGCGCGTTCGGCGCAAAAGCCGTTTCCGATACGCCCGTGGTTGCCCCAATATCATATAGATACTGCACATAAGGCTTTTCCCAATTCTGCAAATCGGTGAACGGCGCGGAATATTCCAGCGTCAATGCGTTCTGTTCTTCTCCCAGCAAGCGCACCAGCATTGCTGCCGCCTCACCACGCGTTGGCACGCGATCCAACTCATATCCCTGCGTGGTTCCCTGAAACAACCCAAGATTCTTCAGATGATCGGCACACGCGGTATAATCCGCGGCGGCAGCCGAAATCACCAACGAGCTGGCCAGCAATGTTCCTGCCAATACAGTACGAAACCACTGTTTCATTTTCATACGCTCCTTAAATCACTTCGATATGATATATCTTATCATAGATTCGTGTTTTTTCCAACAGGAAACGGACATACTACCCAAAAAGAAAGGGTGTGTCCATATTGACCAACATGCAAAAATGCGGCGTAATCGGAGTCGGCTTTGTCGGTGCTACCTGCGCCTATACTTTAGCAGTTTCCGGATTGTTCTCGGAAGTCGTTCTGGTAGACATGAATCACAGAAAGGCGGAAGGTGAAGCCGCCGATATCAACCATGGCGTTTCCTTTGCAAAACCATGCTTTGTGCGCGCCGGCAAATATGCTGACCTTGCGGAATGTGGGCTAATCATCATCGCAGCTGGTGCCAATCAAAAGCCCGGTGAGACACGAATAGAATTGCTCAACCGCAACCGCGTAATCCTATCCTCCATCATGGAACAGCTGACCGCAGTCAATCAAAACGCGGTATTGCTCATTGTCTCCAATCCAGTAGATGTGCTTACCTGCATGGCGCAGCAGCTTTCCGGTCTCCCGGCCGGACATGTCATCGGCTCGGGCACGGTATTGGATACCGCGCGTCTCAAATATCTCGTGGGTCAGAAACTCGGTGTAGACAGCCGCAACGTGCATGCTTTCATCATCGGTGAGCATGGCGACAGCGAACTTGCTGTCTGGTCCAGCGCCAATATTTCCGGCGTCGATCTGGATGACTACTGCCGTATCACCGGCATCACGAACCCCACCTCTATGCTGCGTCAAATTTATGAGGACGTGCGTGACGCCGCCTATGCCATTATCGAAAGCAAGGGTGCCACTTATTACGGCATCGGCATGGCGGTGCGCCGTATTGCGGAAGCTATTGTCCGCGACGAACATTCCGTGCTTCCCGTTTCCTCGATGATTCAAGGTCACTACGGCGTTGACGGCATCTGTCTCGGCCTGCCGTCTATCGTGGGAAAAAACGGCGTGGAAGCCGTGCTGGATATTCCGTTATCCGCCGATGAACTTGGGAAGCTGCAAAGCTCCGCACAAAAAATGAAAGCCCTCATAAAACAACTACACTAAAAAAACCGGAACGGATCTTCCGTTCCGGTTTTTCTTTCATAGCTATCACAGCTTAAGCCGCAGGTTCATCCACGCCGCCGATCAGTGCAGTCGTGCCGCCGATGATATCAACGTAAGTATCCAGGTCGCTCGGCAGAGCGATCTGAACGCTGTCACCCAATCCGTTTACCGCGCAATCCATCGTCATACTGAGAGCCATGCTCTGGCCTTCTGCAGTCATTGACATCTTCATAGCCAAGTTCATATTCTTAATATCGCCATTGGAAATGGTAACCTTGGAGGAAATATCTTCGAAATTGATCTGCGCATCCATGGTGCTCATATCCATACCCATGTTTGCCAGAACAGAATTGACCAGCGCATTCATCCCCGAGGAAGAGTAGGTAACCGTCATGTCGCTGCCGGATTGGTCAATCGCTTCGATCAGGCAAAGCGGCTCGGAAGACTGCATGCCGGTCAAATTGCCCATTTGCGCCATCACATCTTCCACCGACATATTCATTTTGAACTTCTGGTCGCCCATGTTGACGTAGTACACGCCATCTGTGTAATAATACGCAATATCCTGATTGATGGTAGCCGGCGCTCCCTGCTCGACCATCGATTCATTCATATTAATCTTTACCGTGCCGGTCATCGCAATCTTGGACTGGTCCATATTTTCCGGATTGGCATCCACCTTCATGTTAAGCGGCATTGTCAAATCCATGATCTTGGTATCGCCCATCGACACATCCGCCGCAATATTTGCAGTCATATCCATTTTCGCTGCATCATTCATCTTGTAGGATGCGTCCGTATAGGACGCATAGCGGTCAAAAAACGTCAGCAGACCGCTTGCTTTATTCGCGTCAACCGCTCCGTCGTCTACCAGCTTTTGCAGAAGTACGGCGTTCTCATCGCCCTTCACCGGCGTATCCAGCGCCGTCAGGCTCATGGCCGCAACATGATCGCGCAGGAAGTTATCCTGATTGCAGTTTGCGTAATCTACCAAGCCGAGCGATTCGCCAAAGGATATTGCCTGCGCATAAGTGAAGTCACCGCCCGCTGTATCGCTGTAGCCCAGGGCGCGAAGCAGGAACGTCGTATACATCTGCGCAGAGCAGCCCTGTTCCGGCTCAAATGTGGTCGCAGTTGCACCTGTGGTCAGACCGTTATCATACAAATACTGTACATACGGCTTCTCCCAACCGGCAAGATCGGTAAACGGTGCAGTATAATCCAGCGTTTTCGCTTCCTCTTCCTTACCCAGCAGGCGGACGAGCATAGTTGCCGCTTCCGCACGGGTCGGCGCCCGATCCAGTTCATAGCCCTGCGCTGTGCCTTGGAACAAGCCCAGATCCTTAAGCTGATCCGCACAATGGTCAAAACTTGCAGCCCCTGCGGTTGCTGTCAAGCCGATAGCCGCAACCGCTGCGACCACAGCAATCCTGAACTTACTTTTCATAGAGTTTCCTCCTTTTATTGACAGTGGAATACACTGTAGTTTGCTTTATTCTATCATTTTGAACGGACAAAGTAAATAGGCTCTCGCAAGAATACACCGTATAAAACTATAAAATTACAACACAAAAGAGAGACACTTTTTGCAGCATCTCTCTTCATCAAGTACGCATGCTATCCTCTACGCATAGATTACTCCACGCGAAGTTTTTCGATTGCTGTCTCGTCCGGCGTTACATAGGCGGTCTGATAGACATGATAAATCACCATCCCCGGTTTTGCACCCGTCGGCTTCTTTACCTGCCGCACCGGCGTATAATCCACCGGTACCCGAGAGGAGTGCCGTGCCTTGGAGTGATACGCCGCAATCATCGCAGCCTCGGTCATCGCTCGATCCGTCGGTTCCCGTCCATCCGTGACCAAAATCACGTGTGAACCGTGAATTTTTTGCGTATGAAACCAGATATCACTCTTAAACGCAGTTTTAAGCGTAAGCAAATCATTTTGCAGGTTATTCTTCCCGGCAAACACCTCAAAACCGTCGCTCGTACGATAGTGGAAAGGCTTGGCCTGCACAGGCTTGGCACGCAGCTTTTTGTTGCGCGTCTGCTTGCTGGAGAGAATACCCGTCTGTGTCAGTTCCTCGCGCAGCTGGGATAGGTCGCGTTCGCTTTCCGCCTCTCCCAACGCGACCAAGACGCTTTCCAGATAGTCCAAATCAGCCTTACCCTGCTCAATCTGCTGTGTCAATACGCTCTCCGCTGTTTTCGCCTTATTATACAGCTTGAAATACCGCTGCGCATTTTGCTGCGGTGTCAGGCGCACATCCAGCTCAATCTCCACCTCTGGACAATCCTCGGCGTAGTAATCCACCACAGTCGCCTTGTTCATGCCTTTTTCCAGCTGGTATAGATTTGCAGTAATCAGATCGCCCATGTGTTTATACTGCTCGCGGTTCTGCGTCGCGTCCAGTTCCTTCTTCTGCGCTGCCAGTTTGCGCGCCAGACGGTCACGTGCATTGGTAACCGTCTTATGCAGGTCAGACGAACGGCGCGCCATACGCTCAATTTTTCCCTTTTTCTCATAAAACGCCGCAAGCAACGCAGAAAAGCTATCCTCCTGTGAAACAGCCATTAAACCTTCATACTGCGTCACCGGCAGAAAGGTGAAATCAAATACCGCATCGTTTTCTACTTTGGTAAGCAAAAACGGTTTCCACCGTTTTTCCTGTATATATGTGATGAAGTCATCGTACACCTGCACCAAATGTTCCTGCTGGGCAGATGACAACATCCCGATCCGTGCCGCAGCATCGCCGGTCGCGCGATAACTTAGCTCCCGGCACAACAGCGGCGAAAAGCCTAAAAGCTGACCGAGCAGAAAACGATCCAGCGTCTGTTCTCCATCTGCCTGCATCACCGCAGCGGCCAGCCCCGTACCGGACAACGTAAACGGATCATGCTTATCCTGCGCAGGCGGCATACGATAAAACAAGCCGGGCAACACCTGCCGTTTGCCGGACAAATCTCCGTCGATACGGCGCATGGCATCAATAATACGATTGTCCTCACCGCATAAAATAACATTCGAGTGTTTTCCCATCAGTTCGCAGATCAGGTGCTTTTTGCAGGGCACACCCATTTCATCGGTGGTGTCCAGCTCAATCGTCAGCATGCGCTCGACCGACGGCTGCACAATCGCCGCAATCTTCGCGCCCTGCACGTGCTTGCGCAGCAGCATGCAGAACATCGGCGGTGCCGCCGGATTTTCACGCGCCGCGTCAATAAAGTGCACGCGCGCCGCACCGGCTGCAATAGAAATCAACAGGCGCTTTGCGCCGCCCTGCCCTCTCGTTTGCAGTACGATCTCATCGCGGTCGGGCTGATAGACTTTTTCCACACGGCAGCCCGCCAGCGTATCATTTAATTCATGTGTCACTGCCCCAAGGCAAATGGCATCTAATGGCATATTAAACCTTCCTTAAACAAATTGGATACAGTCGGCATGGCATTCGGAAACCATGGTCCGCACCTGCGGGAACGCACCTACAATCTGCTCGGCAAAAACGGCAGCAATCGGGTTTTCCGTCGGAAAATGTCCCGCGTCGACCAGCGTCAGCCCCAACGACTGTGCACGCTGCATCAAATCATAGCTGCAATCTCCGATGACGAACGCATCTGCGCCCTTTGCCAGCGCATCATCCATCATCTTACCGCAAGCACCACCGCCAACTGCGACGCGGTGAATGGCATGACCGCCATCACAGAATCGAACGCCGCCCGCACGCAGGCACTCTTTTACATAGACGGCAAATTCCCGCGGCTGCATTTCGCGTGGCAAATCTCCCACACGACCAAGCATACGATTGTCCCCTCCTTCCATGTTGATCACATTGGTCAGAAACAATGCAGCCGCCAGCGCATCATTGACGCCCCCCCACGCACTATCCGCATTGGTATGCATGCAGATGAGCGCAATATCGTGCTTGATTGCCGCGCGCAATATGCGACCGGTCGAATCGTCCGTTGTCACACGGCTAACCGAGGTGAAGATGGCCGGATGATGCGCCACAATCAGCTGCGCACCATACTCCACCGCCTCGTCCACTACCTGCTCAGTGATATCCAGCGCACACAGCGCCGCAGTGACCGTCTGATGACGGTCGCCGCATAGCAGCCCTACATTATCCCAATGCTCTGCCAGCTCCGGCGGCGCAAAGCCCTCCAAAAATGTTAAGATTTCCTGTACCGTACTCATCGCAATCCCTCCAATGCCTGTTTTATTTCCAAAACCAGACGGCGCTGTGCATCCACACGCGCTTTGTCCATTTCGCTTGCCCGCTGCATGCCTTCCAACGCACGGTTTTCGCGCATCAGCAATGCCTGTAAATATTCCTTCGCTCCATCTGCGCGCAGTAAAGCAGGCGAAAATGCGCACTGCCACAATGGCAACTGCTTGCTCTCTGCACCACCGCGGACCGACAGCACCACATACTGTCGCCGGTCCTCTCGGCACAGTGTTTCACGCTCGATGACGTAGCCATGCGCCCATAGCCATTGCCGCAGCTCATAGACCATTGTCATCGGCTGCAATAACAGCAAATGCTCTCCCCGTTCACACCAGGGCGCAGCCGCCAATATTTCCGCGATAGTCTGTCCTCCCATTCCGGCAATGCTGACCGTATCACATTCCTGTGGCTGCACAGCATCCAGACCCGCAGCCAGCCGCAGAGACAGGGACACTCCGTGTTCCGACGCATTACGCGCGGCATGTGCCAGCGGACCCTCACCAATATCCGAACCAATCGCGGCAGCAATTCTTCCTGCCAACAGTAAGGACACCGGCAGTTTGCCATGATCCGTGCCGATATCCGCAAGTCTTGCCCCCTGCGGGACAAGCGATGCCAGACAAGCGAGCCGCGGCGTTAAAACCATACTTTCCATACTTCACCCAAAAAAAACAGAGCCGGCGTTTGCCGGCCCGGTTTTGCTCTTATTCACCCAGAAAAGCGTTCAGCTTCGCAACCAGCTCATCTGCATTGGTGCCGTGTACCATGCAGGCTTCCTCAATGCTCTCACCTTGAGAAGCGGGGCAGCCGAGACAGTGCATACCAATTTCCATGAAAAACTTTGCCGTATCCAGATTGCGGTTGAGCACTTCGCCAATCGTGGTCTTTTTTGTAATCGCAGCCATGATAGACCTCCATATATTTTTATTAGTTATCAGTATACCGCAAAAATACACATATTTCAATCACAAATCTAAAAAAAACACCATTTTCTGATAGGCTCAGCAGATACACAAAGGGTGTCCGGCAATACGGCCGGACACCCTTCTGTCAACTATTTTCAGCCCTGCTCGCGCATCTTCGCGAAGCACTCGCTGCAATATACCGGACGGTCAGACTTGGGTTCAAACGGAACACGAGCCTCGCCGCCGCAAGCAGCACAGGTAGCGGTGAAGTACTCACGCGGGCCACGAGCCGCATTCTTGCGCGCATCACGGCAGGTCTTGCAGCGCTGCGGCTCATTCTGGAAGCCGCGCTCTGCGTAGAACTCCTGCTCGCCTGCAGTGAACACAAATTCCTTACCGCATTCCTTGCATACTAAAGTCTTGTCTTCGTACATGGTTTTTACCTCTCTTTGATACCGTTCCCTCGGGAAACTGAAATTATATTGCGCACAGGCCTTCCCGCCTGCAAACGCCTATTGGGGTTTGATAGCTGCCGATTTTCGCTTAATGCGCTGGATGGCATTATCCACAGACTTGATCGGTTTTTGCAGTGCTTCCGACATCTCCTCATAGGATAAGCCGTCCAGAAACAATGTCAAAACCCTCGCCTCAAATTCAGACAACAGCGAGTAGAGCCGACGAATCAACTCCTCCCTTTCCTCGTTGCCGATCACCAGCGATTCTGGATCACCAATCGGTGCCGTAACCCGGGTGTGCGATTCCGCAAGGTCCTCAAACAGAGGTCGATCGATTGACACAGAACGGTTGAGCGGATCATGCTTGAGTGAAGAGGCAGCGCGCACCGCGGAAAAAATTTTCCGCATCACGCACAGCTTTGCAAAGGCTCCGAACGGTGCCCCCTTTGACTCATCATATTCACGCATTGCTTTCATCAGCCCAAGCATTCCCTCCTGCATCAAATCCTCTGCATCCGCCCCCACCAGAAAATAAGGACGCGCACAGGTTTTCACCAGACGGGTATATCGTTTGACCAAGTCCTCCGCCGCCGAACCGTCTCCCTGCTGTGCCATACGGCATAGTGTCTCATCGGACAACGGCGCGAATGAAAGCATTTTGTAACCATTTCTCATGTCAAGACTCATTATATGCGATACTTCTGGAAATGTCAAGAAATTTTTGTTAATTCTACTGTTTTGCCCCAAAATAACCGATTCATTTTTGTGATGATTGCCTAATCTCCCTGTATTTATTCAACCGTGACTGATTTTGCCAAATTTCGGGGCTTATCGACATCGCAATTTCGCTCCACCGCAACATAGTATGCCAAAAGCTGCATCGGAATAATCGAAAGCGAAGCAGAAAATTCGTACAGACACTTCGGCAAGCGGATAATATGCTGGCAAACCGATTCGTCCCCGGTAAAATCGTCAGTCGTCACAAGCACAACCACAGCACCGCGGGACACAACCTCGCGAATATTGGAAACGGTTTTTTCAAACAGTGCCGGCTGCGTCGCCAGCGCGACAACCAGCGTCCCTTGCTCAATCAGAGAAATTGTGCCGTGCTTCAACTCACCCGCCGCATACGCTTCCGAATGAATATACGAAATCTCCTTGAGCTTGAGCGATGCTTCAAGCGCTGCCGCATAGTCCAACCCTCGTCCCAGAAAGAACACGCTCGGCCGGTTGGCGTACAATGTAGCGATGCGCTGCATATCCTCTTGACACGCAAGTGCCTTCTCAATACAGTCAGGCAGGCGCTGCAGTTCCGCGCACAATGCTCGCTCATCGCCAATGGAAATCAGGCCACGCGTACGGGCGATTTTCACGGAAATCAGATACAGTGCGGATAACTGCGCGGAATACGCCTTGGTCGTTGCAACCGAAATTTCCGGCCCCGCCCAAGTGTACAGCACACCGTCCGCTTCGCGCGCGATGGTAGACGATATAACATTGACGATTGCAACCGTAAACGCCCCCGCCTGCTTTGCCATGCGCATAGCCGCAAGCGTATCCGCGGTCTCACCCGATTGGCTGATGACAATGCACAAATCTTTTTTACCAATAATCGGATTCTCATATCGAAATTCGGAAGCGACCTCCGCAGTGCAGCGGATACGGCACATTGCCTCAATCACACGCTTTCCCACCATACCTGCGTGCAGCGCCGAACCACAGCCAACGATGTGGATATTTTCAATATCCCGCAGGCGCTCATCGGTCAAACCGTTATCTTCAAACACAACTGCATTGTTCTGGATACGCGGCTTAACAGTGTCAGCTACCGCCTTGGGCTGCTCCATAATCTCCTTGAGCATGAAATGCTGATAGCCGCCCTTTTCTGCAGCAGACATATCCCAGCTCACGGTCTGCACAGCTTTTTCCACTGCGTCGCCAAACTCGTTCATCACAACAACGCTATCCGGTCGAACAATGGCCACTTCGTTGTCATCCAGAATAATATAATTCTTGGTGCGTCCGATAATCGCAGTGATATCGGACGCAATCATATTCTCACCATCTCCCACACCGATAATAAGCGGATTATCGCGCCGTGCTGCAACGATTTCCTCCGGATTATCCATCGACACTACACCCAGTGCATACGATCCACGAATACGCTGCACCGCAGCCAATACAGTTTTGGCCAAATCCTCTTGCTTACCCGTGTGCAGATAATCCACCAGATGCGCAACCGTCTCGGTATCTGTCTCCGACTGGAAGGTATAGCCGTGCGCCTCCAGCCGCTCGCGCAGCTCCTTATAATTCTCAATAATACCGTTGTGGACAACCGCCACCTTGCCCATGCCGTCGCGTCCGCCCAAATGGGGATGCGAGTTACGATCGGACGGCTCACCATGCGTTGCCCAACGGGTGTGTCCGATACCGCAGGTGCAATACAAGTCACCCTCCTCACGGATTTTTTCCTCCAGATTGGCAATTCGGCCGCGTGTTTTAACCACACGCAAACCATCCTTTGTGAACGCTGCGATACCTGCAGAGTCATACCCGCGGTACTCCAAGCTATATAAACCCTTAATCAAAATCGGCAGCGCATTTTCGCGCCCCGTAAAACCGACAATTCCACACATAAAAGAAAATCCTCCAAAAAAGAAGCTGAATTTTTAAAAAAAGGTATAAAAATAGTGCGTAATGCAGAACTGCTCTGTCCGCACAGTCACCCGCACGTTTTAACAGTCTACTCACGACCAACCCACTCATGGCCGAAGGGCACCCGCCGAAGCCTTCGATTAACCCTTTCCTCGTCAACTGCGATACAGGCTGCACCGCAGTTCTGGCGCTTTATCCGCTATTCACTTGTCGCCATATGCTCTCACCTTCCTTCAAACAAACAAGGTGGATGCAAAAACCACATCCACCCCTGTTGGCTCTTTTCTATTATACGACAGACTCGATGACCTTGGCAACCCTTTTTGCCAAAGTATCCACCTGATCGCTGTCCTTTCCTTCCACCATCACGCGAACCAATGCTTCTGTACCGGAGGGGCGCACCAGAATGCGGCCGTTTCCAGCCAGTTCCGCTGATGCCTCATCAATCGCTGCTTTAACCTCCGGCAGTTCCTGCAAGGTGGCTTTTTTTTCATTGGGCACCTTGACGTTAATCATCAACTGCGGCCACGGTACGACTTCTGCCGCGATTTCTGAACACTTCTTGCCGCTCGCCTTGAGGATTGACATAAACTGCAATGCTGTCAGCTCACCATCGCCCGTTGAAGCATATTCCAGAAAAATCACATGGCCGGACTGCTCACCACCCAGAATATAACCCTTTTGCAGCATCATTTCCAGCACATAACGGTCACCCACGTTGGAGCACTCAATACGCATGCCGTTCTTTTCCGCATAGGCATGCAAGCCCATATTGGACAGAACGGTTGCCACAAACGCGCCGCCGCGCAGCTTTCCTTCTTTCTTCATATGCGCTGCACATACCGCCATGATTCGATCGCCGTCCAACTCCTCGCCCGTCTCATCGACAATCAGACAACGATCCGCATCGCCGTCAAAGGCAACACCCAAGTCAAAATCTCCGTTGCGTACACGCTTTTTCAGTTGTTCCAAATGGGTGGAACCGCAATTATCGTTGATGTTGATACCGTCCGGCTCATAGAACCGGATTTCCGCCTTGCATTCGACAAGGCGCATCAGACGCTCAACCGTGGTCGAAGATGCACCGTTGGCACAGTCTACCGCCACACGCACCCCAGACAGATCGCCCTTGATGCTTTCCGCCAGATGGTCGGTATACTCCACCACCGGATCGATCTTGCTTTTGAGCACGCGGCCTAATTTATCATGAGTCATCTTCGGAATAGATTCAAAATCGTCGATCAGATCTTCAATCTTCGCCTCGATTGCATCAGGCAGCTTATAGCCATTGCCTGCAAAGATCTTGATGCCGTTGTACTCGAAAGAGTTATGGCTTGCCGAAATAACGATACCCGCATCCGCCTTATGCTTGATAGTCAGGAAAGCCACCGCTGGTGTTGGAATAACGCCGAGCAACTCCACATCCGCGCCAACCGAACAAATGCCGGCCACCAGCGCGTTCTCCAGCATATCCGAGGAAATGCGCGTATCCTTTCCGATCAGCAGCTTGGCCTTACCAGTATGCGTTGCCTCCTGCGTCAGTACGTAAGCCGCCGCAGCGCCGATCTTGAAGGCCAGCAGTGCGTCCAACTCCAGATTTGCCACACCGCGAACACCGTCTGTTCCGAAATATTTACCCAATATCAAACACCCAACTTTCTTATTTTAAGCGGCGGCTTCACAGCATCTGCTGCCCGTCCGTCGGTTCCATATTCATATGACGATACGCCTGCACTGTAACGCATCGTCCACGCGGAGTGCGGCTGAGAAAGCCAATCTGCATCAGATACGGCTCGTAAACATCCTCCAGCGTAATTGCTTCCTCGCCAATCGTCGCGGCCAGCGTATCCAATCCAACCGGGCCTCCCCCGTAATTAAGCATAATGCTTTTGAGCATCCGCCGATCCACGTTGTCCAGCCCAAGCTCATCAATTTCAAGCGCACGCAGCGCCATGTCCGCGCTGGCTTTATCAATCGTGCCTGTGCCGCGCACCTGCGCAAAATCACGCACTCGACGCAGCAGACGATTGGCAATACGCGGTGTTCCGCGGCTGCGGCGTGCGATTTCAAAGGCGCCCTCATACTCACACGGCACATTCAGGATGCCGGCCGAACGCTCTACAATCTGGCAAAGCTCATCCGGCGAATATAACTCCAAACGAAGCATAACGCCGAAGCGGTCGCGCAAAGGACTGGTCATCTGTCCTGCGCGCGTCGTCGCGCCGATAAGCGTAAAGCGTGGCAGATCGATGCGAATCGAGCGGGCCGACGGCCCCTTGCCAATGATAATATCGAGCGCGTAATCCTCCATCGCGGGATAGAGAATTTCCTCTACCGCCCGGTCAAGGCGATGAATCTCATCGATAAACAAAATATCATTTTCCGAAAGATTTGTCAATAAAGCCGCCAAATCTCCCGCTTTTTCGATTGCCGGACCGCTCGTAACGCGGATATTGACACCCATCTCACTGGCGATAATGCCCGCCAGCGTCGTCTTACCAAGGCCGGGCGGGCCATACAGCAACGTATGGTCGAGCGATTCCCCACGCATCTTCGCCGCTTCAATATATACGCTTAAATTTTCCTTCGCCTTGGTCTGCCCGACATAATCTGCCATGGTTTTCGGACGCAGGGAATTTTCGGTCTCATCCTCGGAAAGCTGCCGCGTAGAAATGATACGCTCGTCGTCCGCCATCCCGCCGGAAAATTCTATACTCAAAGGAACACTCCCTTACTGTTTGACCAGCTTTTTCAGGCACTGACGGATGATTTCCTCTGCCGCCATCTGCGCGGTATCCAGCCCTTCCATCGCGTGCAGTGCCTCTGCCTGGCTGTATCCCAGCACCATTAATGCAGCTACCGCCTCCTGTGTATGGTTAACGCCGCCGGAAGTGGCTGTCGCGGCCATTGGGGAAGCCGCTGATGCAGTTTCCAACTGCTCCTTGCTCATTTTATCCCGCAACTCAAGCACAATGCGCTGGGCAATTTTCTTGCCGATACCCGGGGCCTGCATCAGCATCTTTTCGTCCCCGGTGATGATAGACAAAGCCAGCCTGTCCGGCGGTGCGACCGACAAAATGGACAGCGCTGCCTTCGGCCCGACACCGGACACGCCGAGCATCATCTTAAAGCATGATTGTTCTTCCTCATCGATGAAGCCATATAGTTCAAAAATATCCTCACGCACATTCAAATAGGTGAGCAGGCGCGCATGCGCGCCGATTTTCAGCTTGCCAATTGTGTTTTGCGACGCATGGCAGGCATAACCTACGCCACCGCAATCAATTACAGCAAGGCCCTGTTCGAGCACGGTAACCGTACCATCTACATAATAAAACATTTACAGCAAACCCTCATATCGCATTGCCTGTCTGGAATGACCATGGCAAATAGCCAGAGCAAGCGCATCCGCTGCGTCGTCCGGCCGCGGCAACTTGGTCAGATGCAGAATATTTTTAGTCATCTCCATCATCTGTTTTTTCTCCGCATTTCCATAGCCAACCACGGCCATTTTCACCTGATTCGGCGTATAAGAAACCGGATGCAGGCCTTTCTGCGCCAGTGCCAACAGGATGACTCCGCGCGCCTGCGCAACCTGAATACCGGTTGTGATGTTTTTGGAAAAGAACAGTTCCTCTATGGCAACTTCGTCCGGATGAAAGGTATCCACCAGCGTCCCAATATCATCATATATCTCACACAAGCGCAGATGCATCGGCATACCGGGTTTGGTAGTTGCCGCGCCATATTGTACAGGCGTAAATTTCATATTGTCAAACCGTACCACACCGTAACCTATGGTGCCGTACCCCGGATCGATGCCAAGAATCGTCATAAACGCAAACCTCTGCTCTATAACTAAGATATTTTACCATAAATCTACGTAGTATGCAACCTGATTTGCCATATGAGGCATTCTCCCATTGTAGGAGTACAATACATCTTGGACAGTTGAATAAAAAAGGGATGAAGGATAAGGCCTCATCGGTTAAAGTTGAGTTGCTACACTTAACTTGACGAGAGGGGGCCATATC
>NZ_JBQKJP010000014.1:0-57739 GCF_052117205.1 Candidatus Agathobaculum pullicola
ACCATCTTTGTCTTTTCTTCAATACTTACTTTTGACTTTTGTGACATAGAAGTGCCCCCTCCATGATTGACAGTGTTTTATTTCACTGTCTCTCATAGAGGGAGCATATCAAAATATATCGTGGTGGCTTTCGGCATCGTTACTCTGCATTTCATCCGATGCTATCGGAGATTATTGCTTCGTCAGATGCAGAACAAGGAGTAGCAGAATTCCTTATCTATAATCTCAATGTGATTAGTGCATATATCGAAAATAAGTATATTACTAATGGCCAAAGTGAGGATACTAAAATATATCGGCCAATCTATAAGTTATGCGATTATATCAATTTAGAGATGGCTCGTATAAATGAACAACGTGGGCAGGAAATACGGTTGCAGGAATTGTATGCCCAAATTCAGGTTGCTCAGAAAAACCAAGAACGAGCAAGTGCGGATGCGGAGGAAGCAGCGCGACGCGCTGCAAGTGCGTTGGAAAAATCAGCAGAAGCATCTAAGCATTCAGAGAAAGCTCGCAAAAAGGTGAATAGGGCGCAAACAGATGTGTTGGCAATTTTAAGCGTTTTTGCAGCAGTCATTTTGGCATTTATGGGCGGCATGACTTTCCTGAGTGGTGCGATGAGCAGCATCAGTGAAACGAGAATCTATAAGTTTGTGATTGCGTGCTGTATATGCGGATTTATCATTTTCAACACGATCTTTCTGTTGCTGTACATCGTATCGAAAATCATCGAGAAACCAATTTATGCTCGGTGTGAAAGTCCTGATTGCACTTGCAATAATGGGAAACCCAAATGCCGTGCGCTAAATCGATTGCGGAAAAGACTGCCCTATGTGTTCTATTTCAATGTTTGTACATTGGCCTTACTTCTGTCGGTTGTCTTTGTCCAGTATGGAGTTCCTGCGATGAAATCGTGGGGCGATACGCAAACGGTAACGAATGTGTCGGTACCAGAGGCTGTTTCCGATAAGGTTGCAAGCGATGATGGCGTAATGAGTTCAGAGAATGCACAGGTATCAGAATAAAATAACGGTGTTCAAATTGGACACGAGAAAGTCCCGGCCGGATGGTCGGGGCTTTTTGTAATAATTTGCATTATTGGGTAGCGTATGGTATGATGATCGCATAATAGGAGACAAAACGAGGGAATCAACATGGCTGCCAAGAGAATGCAGGAACAGCGCTTTATGGATCATGTGTACGATGGTTATCACGTCGGAGAGCGCTATTGCTTCATATTAGGCGCAGGCGCATCTCGATCCTTTGGAATATGAAACAGTGAACGGCTCTTGCGGGAATGGGATGATTTCTTAGAAAATAATAGAAGGGAACTTGTGATGAATAAGATTTGGCGCTGGATTCTTATAGTTATTTGTGTATTTGTTGCGATGCCTTTATTGTTAAGGCTATCGTTTATCCGCTTCGTGGTAACATGGTTTTTGCAGCCATTGGATGATGTAGGTTATAAGAGTATTTACATAGAAACATTGGGCGCACTTTTGGGTACATTTTTAGCTGTAGTGGGAGCTCTATGGGTGCAAAGAAAAGTGGATATGACGAAAGAAGAAAAAACAGAGCGAGAAACTGCGCTAGTTGTATTCTATGATTTTTTCTTTGCATCTAATGAAATCATTAAGTTCATGCAGGAATACCATTCATGCGATCTTAGAATGTTGACTAACGTCGTTTTGGATTGGGAGAATTACAAAAAAAGAAAAAGGAAACATCAATTATATATAGATGCCGCATGGATTCATAATGTTGCAAAATTGTCAAATGTGTTAGAACCAACGGAAATACAAAAAATATATGAGTTGTATGGCGATTTGTCGACCATTCAGAAAACCTTTGATTTGTTATCAAATAGTGTATCAAAAGAAGAAGATCAAGCAGCTTTCTCCATTATGCTCAAAAAATTTTGCTGCACAACGATGTCGCATGACGATTCCAGTTCCATTACAGTGACACTGAAGCCTGACGTTCAAGAAATAATTGACAAGCTAAAGCAAAAAGCCAAAATATCGGACGCACAAGTTGTGGGTAGTGAGAATTAGTAACGTATCCATATAAGTTGATTGCTAAAAACTATACATCTATGACGATGATTATGGTATTAGTGATAAGATACACGTTATTGGATCAGATTGTAAAGCAGCAGTGTTCCATTTGGACACGGAAAAGTCCGGGGCGTATGCCTCGGACTTTCGTCATCTGTTTTTGAAATTAGGTGGACCAGATGGAGAGATTGGAGCGGCGATGCGCTATCTCAACCAGCGCTATGCTATGCCCTATAAAGAGGGTAAGGCAATCCTCACCGACATCGGCACAGAGGAACTTGCGCATCAGGAAATGATTGCCGCGATTGTCTATCAGCTAACGCGCAATCTGACCCCGGAGCAGATCAAAGAGGGCGGCTTTGACGCTTACTTCGTCGATCACACGACCGGCATTTATCCGCAGTCCGCGGCAGGCATCCCGTTTTCGGCCGCGGCGCTGCAAAGCAAGGGCGACCCGATTACCGACCTGTTTGAGGATCTGGCGGCCGAGCAGAAGGCACGCACGACGTATGACAACCTGCTGCGTTTAATTGATAACCCGGATGTGCGAGAGCCGCTCAAGTTCCTGCGCGCGCGTGAAATTGTGCACTTTCAGCGCTTCGGCGATGCGCTGCGCGTCGTACAGGATCATCTGGACAGCAAAAACTACTATGCGTTCAATCCCGCGGTGGACCTGCGCAAAACCGCGCGCAAAACCGCAGTGTCTGCGGAGACGGATACTGCCGTCACGTCAGACTAAAGCGGGCAGCCGATATTTGCAGACATCAAAAGCGTGAGATAAAATCAATACAGGTAGGGAAAAGGGTGCTGATGGAATATCAGCGCCCTTTTTTTCTTAAAAATATAGGGGAGCGCAGACATGGGGATTTTCCGAATGAATACGCTTCATAGTATTTTGCTTGACATGCAGGTAATGACAGACTATAATGAACAATGTTCATATAGGGGTGAAAAAATGAATACCATCGTGACGTCAAAAGAAGAAATTCTGAAAACGAGCCGGGAACTGATGCAGCAGCAAGGATGGTCGGCGGTGCATATCCGTTCGGTTGCAGCGGCCTGCGGTGTATCGGTCGGTTCTATTTACAATTATTTTTCCTCTAAAACAGAGCTTGTCGGCGCTATTGTAGAAAGCGTCTGGTGTGAGATTTTCCATCGGCCGGAGGACGAGGCGGCATTTCAGGATATCCAAACATGTATCGCCTGGATGTATGAGCGCATGGAATATGGCTGCAAGCGATATCCCGGCTTTTTTGCGCTGCATTCTTTGGGCTTTATGCCGGAGGATAAGCCGGACGGAAGACGTCGGATGCAGCAAATATGGGAGCATATTTTGGACGGATTGTGCGCTGTTTTGAAGCGGGATACCAACATTCGGCCCGATGCCTTCGATGAACAGTTCACGGCTGAGAAGTTCGCGGATGCGCTGTTTTCTCTGATGCTGTCTGCATTGCAGCGGCAGGAATATGACCCCTCGGTCGTTTTGGAAATTGTGCGCAGGACACTTTATTGATGAAGCACTGTTCCGCGGAGGTTTTTGTCCCGAAAACGAAGCGGTATTCACACGAAAGGAAACAGAATATGAAAGTAAAGCGCAATACACTGCTGCTTATCGCCTGTCTGGTATGGTGCGCGGCGGGATTTAATATTTTCCGTATCGGCGTTCTGGCCTATCCGGCTTATATCACGGTATGGAATCTGCTGCTGTCCGTGCTGGTTTTTGCCATTTTCCAAAAGTTTATCTTTGGGAAATTGGTGCGCAAGCATACGGCGCGCATCACTGGCTATGCAGAGGAGCGGCAATTTTTCCTCAAGTTCTTTGACGGAAAGGCTTTTGGTATTATGGCAGTGATGATGGCTGGCGGAATCGGTCTGCGGGTGTCCGGCATCGCGCCCGACCGGTTTATCGCCGTGTTCTATTCCGGATTGGGCGCCGCGCTGCTGCTGGCCGGTGTCTGGTTTGGCCGCAACTATGGCAAAGCGGCCTTGGACGCTGTCAACATGCGGAAACGAGCGGAAGGAAAGGAAGTGTAACATATGCAGGCAATGATGGAAACGCTGTTTGATATTGTATATCTGTCCTTGGTCATCACCGTTGGGGTTTTGATGATTCGGGGCAGTCGTGGCAGCCGCCAATTCCGATTGTTTGGATGGATGGCTGTGATATTGGGAACCGGCGATGCCTTTCATCTGGTGCCGCGTGCAGTGGCGCTTTGCACGACCGGTCTGGAAAACTATACAGCCGCGCTGGGGATAGGGAAGTGCGTCACTTCCATTACCATGACCATTTTCTATGTGCTGCTGTATCGTGTTTGGCGGCAAAGGTATCAGGTCAGCGGACGTGGCGGTCTGACGGCAGCAGTGTATGGTTTGGCGGGCCTGCGCATTGTTCTGTGCCTGATGCCGCAGAATCAGTGGCTGCGCGCGGACGCGCCGCTCTCGTGGGGGATTTACCGGAACATTCCCTTTGCGCTTTTGGGACTGGTGGTCATTGTGCTGTTTTATCAGGCGGCGAAAAAGCATCATGACCGTGCCTTCCGTTGGATGTGGCTGACGATCGTGCTGAGCTTTGCGTTCTATATTCCGGTGGTTTTGTGGGCCGATGCTGTGCCTATGGTCGGGATGCTGATGATTCCCAAGACCTGCGCTTATGTATGGGCCGTGCTGATGGGTTATTTCGCCATGAAGCAGGAATGTCAAAAGGGAAAAAAGAAAACGGCATAGCGAAAGCTATGCCGTTTTTGCTGCTTGGTGATAGGAGACACCGTGGCGCGTCTCTCTTATATTCAGTTGAGAATCTTGAGAAACAGATCCCGGTTAAACTGCTTGTGGAACTGCTCTATCTGGTCGGCGATGCTCTCGCAGCATTGCTTGACTTCGGGGTTAGCGGAACCGGTTGCATTGCGTTCCTTGAAAACATGCCCCCATTCGGTCAGGTCAATTTTAAAAATGAAGTTGCTCGGAATACTCAGCATATACAGCCCGCGCTTGACATCCGGGTTGTCCGCCACGTCCTCTCGAATATAGCCATTGACCGCCTTGACGTATTTCACCCCGTCGTGCTCGATGGTCTGCGGCACTGTAAGCCCAAGCTCCTGCAGAGCAAGGTCGGTCGGCAGAATTTTGTCCTGATACCACGCCGACATCTCGTAAGAAAAGGAGGCAAGGCGGGTGCTCGAACGGATGATGCGGTTGTTAAAGCGCTTGGCGTGTGCGTCCCAGTCGTCCTGACCGGCGCGGTGCAGTCCCTCCACGGTGACAGACATATCGATAAACCGCAGCATGGTGGTGTGTTTCCAGCCCCATTTGGTCAGCTTGTCCATCCAGTCTGCGAATTCGGCAAAGGCATCGGCCAGTGTGCTGTCATACTCCCGCAAGCCGCCGTCCGCACGCAGTACCGTGCGGCAAATTTCGCGAATATGCAGTTCCTTTTCGCGCGTCCAAGACCGTTTGCTCATAAACATGGAAACGATTGCGTCGTCGATGCCCGAAATCTGATTCAAATACGTTTTCATCGGTGTTCCCTCGCTTTTTTACGTTGATTATAGCATGTTTGCCAATGCACCGCAATATCAGACCGGATAAATCCGTGCGGGACGGGCCAGACCGATGCTGTGGCCGCCGACACCACAGCATTGGCCTGTATAAAGCGGGGGGATATGCCCGGTGCAGCTATACGCTTTCGCGGAGCGCGTCGCGCAGCTTTTCCAGCGCGCG
Source organism: Candidatus Agathobaculum pullicola (assembly GCF_052117205.1). Classification (NCBI taxonomy): domain Bacteria; kingdom Bacillati; phylum Bacillota; class Clostridia; order Eubacteriales; family Butyricicoccaceae; genus Agathobaculum; species Candidatus Agathobaculum pullicola. The sequence goes on from NZ_JBQKJP010000014.1 coordinate 5,775, forward strand.
TTTTTCAATGCGCGATACATAGCGCCGCGCCTAATGTAAACGATGCCCGTTAAGAAATCGCCTCCAGCTCGTGGAAGCGGAATGTGAGGAGGATCTCTTTTTCCTCGGTCAGTTCGACCCGTTCGATGAGGCTGACCAGCAGTTCCCGGCTGGTCGGTGCCGCGTCCAAAAAGCGTTTGACCAGCGCCTTGGCTTTTTCATCGATGTTCACCGGTTGTTTTGCCTGCTCGTGCAGGCGTTTCAGCCGCTCCTCCAGAGCGGTGCGGTCCATCTTGACCTTTTGATAGATGCGCTGGAAGTCATCTTCGGAGAGCAGACCGCCCAGCCGGTCCAAGTACATCTGATCCAAATGGGTGGTCAGAGCCGTGATTTTGGCTTGCAGGGCTGGTATCTCTGCTTCACAGCCGGCGGATTTGCCGGCATGCTCTAAGGCCGCTTGCGCAATCGGGCGCAGCCGGTCGGGATTGAGATAGGCCTGACAGATCTCCCGCACCTTGGCGAGCACGGCTTGATTTACCGTTTCTTCCTTGATGGAGTGGCAGGTGCAGACGCCGGCCTTGGTAAACCGCTGGTAGGTTCGGCAAACAAAAAACAGGCGATCCTCACCAGCAGCATTTTTGCGGTTGAGCACCGCCAACGGATAGCCGCACTCGTGGCAGAAGATCAGCCCTTTCAGCAGAAAGTCGTATGTCCGGCTTCGGGTGTGCTTGCGGCTCTTTAGCAGCATCTGCACCTTTTGAAAGGTTTCCGGGTCAATGATCGGCTCGTGGGTACCTTCCACCACCACCCAGTTTTCCGGTGATTGCCGCAAACACTTCTTGGACTTATAGCTGATCTTCACCATGCGTCCCTGCACCATGTTGCCGATGTAAGTCTCATTTCTCAGCATTTCAGCGATTCGCTCGCCGCTCCACAAGCCGGTGTAGGGGCCGGGGTTCCTAACCTTCCAGCCGCAATAGGTGGCCGGTGTGGGTATGCCTGCATCATTGAGCGTCATCGCAATCTTTCGGCAGCTCATGCCGGAAAGCGCCAAGGCAAAGATGCGCCGCACCACCGGAGCTGCTTGCTCGTCAATGACGATCTTGTTTTTCTGCGTCGGGTGCATCCGGTATCCGTACAGGGGCTTGCCGCCGATAAACTGTCCCTTCCGCTGTTTATCCCGCTTGACCGACTTAATCTTTTTGGAGATATCCTTGGCGTACATGTCGTTCATGATGGCCCGGAAGGGAGTGATATCGTTGGCGGTAGAGTCCACGCCCGTGTCGATCCCGTCCAATAGAGAGATGTACCGCACCCGGTGTTCCGGAAAGTACCGCTCCATATAGTGGCCGGTCATGATGTAATCGCGTCCCAGACGGGAGAGGTCCTTGGTGATGACCATATTGACCTTTCTGGCCTCAATGTCAGCGATCATCCGCTGGAAACCGGGGCGGTCAAAGCGGGTGCCGCTCCAGCCGTCGTCTACATAGGTATCGTAAACAGACAAGCGGTGCTGCTCAACGAACTGTTGGAGCAAGGACGCCTGATTGGTAACGCTTTGGGATGGCCCTTCGTTCTCATCCTCCTTTGATAGTCTGATGTATAAAGCCACATGGTAGTCCGTGGGGTTGCTTATCTCTAAGTACATGCCAGACCTCCCGGGATAAGCGGCCATTTACGGCCGATTTTGTCCAATGGGTTGCTCCGTTACAGCAAGGGCGCGTGCAAGATAAAGCCGAAAAGATTCTTCCAAAATATCTGAAAGGCTTTTATCACCATCGGTGTAGTAACAATGTACGACAGGCAAGTCTCTTTTTTTCATACGCGTTCCCTCCTGTATTCATCGTATGTATAGAATTTGTCCGCTTGCCTGTCCGCTTAAAAAAAGTAAATTGCCTCTTGAAAAAATCATCCGGCAGTTTTTTAATGTATATATAAGCTTGAAACTTTTTCCGTCTCTTTCCGACGCCCTTTCAAATGGGCCATCAGCGTTCCACTCCGGTAAACCAGTAAACTTATGGGAAAGCATGGATTTATTGGAAGGCGAGAGATCTTGGGATGATAAAACTTCATACTTCCTATTTTACCAGAAACAACTATACTGGATATACAAAGGGTTGAGTACAGCTGTCTCAATCCTGCAAGCAGCAGATAGAAAGTAAGAAGGAGCGAAGAGAATGGAACAGAAGAAACCGTCCCTGGCTAACCGGATCCCACCAAAAGTCTGGTTGCTGATCTCTTTTGCGGTGGCCATGCTGGTTTGGTATATCATGTCCATCGTCCCCCAGACATCCCGGGCATTCCCCAACGTAGTTGTGACCTTTGAGGGTCTCGTGCGCATGGTGGAGGTAGGTGCCTTTTGGCAGGATCTGAGCAGCAGCCTGATTTCGGTAGGTATGGGCTATGCTATCGGCTTTATCATCGCACTGCCTGTCGCCATCCTGATGGCATGGTACGTGCCGGTGCGTAATATCTTGGAGCCTTGGATTCAGTTCGTCCGTAACATCCCCCCGCTGGCCTACGTACCTCTGATCGTTATCTGTGCCGGCGTAGGTCGGCGGCCTCAGATAATCGTTATTACCATCGCCTGCTTCCTCATCATGTGTGTGACCATCTATCAGGGTGTCATCAATGTGGATGAGACGCTTATCAAAGCCGCTCGGGTGCTGGGCGCTACCGATAAGGACATCTTTATCCGGGTCATCACCCCCGCAACCCTGCCCTTCATCCTGACGGCAGTCCGGCTGGGTGCATCGGTTGCGCTGACCACTCTGATTGCAGCCGAATCTACTGGTGCGATGGCCGGTCTGGGCATGCGTATCCGCTCGCTCAACAACACGTTTGACTCAGCTCCTATGCTGGCCTACGTCATTATCATCGGTATCATCGGCATTACATTGGAAAAAGTGATTAAATTCTTGGAAAGGAAGCTGACGGGATGGCAGGAGAAGAGAGAAATCTGATCGTCAAAATTGATAACGTCCGCAAGGTGTACAATACCCGCAACGGCGAGATGGTTGCCCTCAACGGGGTGAATCTGGATATCTATGAAAATGAGTTCATCTGCGTGGTAGGCCCTTCCGGCTGCGGTAAATCCACCCTTCTGAATATCATCGCCGGCTTGCATGACGCCACCTCCGGCGCCGTCTACTGCAAGGGCAAAAAGGTCACCGGTACCGGCACTGAGCGCGGCGTAGTGTTCCAGCAGTACGCTCTATTCCCTTGGCTGACGGTCAAGAAAAATGTCATGTTCGCGCTGGAGATGAAGGGTATCAAGGGAAAACAGGCGGAGGACGAGGCCATGAAGTACCTTGAGAAGGTGGATCTGGTCAAGTTCGCCGACCACTATCCCAAGGAGTTGTCCGGCGGCATGAAGCAGCGCGTGGCCATTGCCCGCGCCTACGCCGCAGATCCTGAGGTGTTGCTGATGGATGAGCCGTTTGGCGCCTTGGACGCACAGACCCGCACCCAGCTGCAAACCGAGCTGCTGGAGACTTGGGAGAAGGATCGCAAGACCTGCTTCTTCATCACGCACGACGTGGAGGAGGCCATCATCCTGGCCCAGAAGGTCATCATCATGTCCGCCCGTCCCGGACGCATCAAGTCCATCGTCAACATCGATATTCCTTATCCCCGTACACAGGAGACCAAGATGACTCCCCGTTTTCTGGAACTGAAAAACGAGATCTGGAGTCAGGTATATCAGGAGTATCTGGAGGTTCGGAAATAAGTTCGGTTGGAACGGCATAGGCCGTTGCAATAAAAAGAGGAAAAGAATCTACAAAAAATTGTAAACAGGAGGAATCAATGTGAAAAAGTTTTTTGCTATGCTTCTGGCTACTGCGATGCTGGGCGGTGCGCTGGCAGGTTGCGGCAATAATACCCAGGGTACGAATTCCGGCGGTGAGAGTGCCGAAGGTGGTTCCGGGTCATCCGCCGCTGAGACTGTGGACATCAACATCGGCTACATGCCGAACTATGGCGGCATGTGGAGCATGATGACCGCGCAGCAGAAGGGCTACTTCGCTGAGGAAGGTCTGAACGTCACCTTCACGCAGTTCGAGGACGGCCCCACCATCATCGCCGCTATGGAGAATGGCTCGGTCAACTTCGGTTACATCGGTCAAGGCGCCCATAAGCTGTGCGTTCAGGGCAACGCTACCATCATCGCCCTGTCCCACATCTCCAACGGCGACGCCCTCATCGGCGGCCCTGGCATCACCACCGTACAGGATCTGAAGGGTAAGACCGTGGCCTACTCTTCCGGCACCTCCAGCGAGGACATCCTGCGCAACTCTCTGACCGCCAACGGCATGACCATGGACGACATTCAGGCCATGGATATGGATGCCCCCTCTATCGTGACTGCTATGATGTCCGGCGGCGTGGATGCCTGCGCTACCTGGTCGCCCAACAGCCTGACCATTCTGGAGGGTATGCCGGATGCAACTAAGCTCACAGACAACCTGACCTTTGCCGACACCACTGTTTCGCTGGCAAGCTGGATCGCCACTCCCAAATATCTGGAGGAGAACGGTGACGTAGCCACCCGCTTTGTGCGCGCTCTGTTCAAGGCGATGGATTACGCTGCTGACGAGCATCAGGATGAAGTAGCACAGTGGTGCGCCGATCAGGCTAAGCTGGATTATGACACCATGTACAGCCAGCGCGGCGATGCAGACTGGCTCACCGGCAAGGAAGTAGTGGAAGGCGTTGCCGATGGTACTGTGAAGGGCTACTATGAGCTGCAGCAGCAGAATCTGCTGAGCGGCGGATCCATCACCGAAGCGGATGTATGCCCCGTAGAGGACTACGTTGCCTTTGATGTGATGACCGAAGCCGGCAACTATTAATGTGACCCCAAGAAGGGGCGGCGGCGGAACACCGCCGCCCCTTTCCTGCGTAATTCGATCATTTACAAAATGGGCGACTCACGCTACAATAGCATCAGACACCGTAAACATAAGGAGGGTGTGCCATGCTTTTGCTGCTGGCAGTAGGGCTGTTGATCGGCTCGATTCTGGTGCTGTGTGTGAAAAAGAACAAAGAGACCCTGCTGCTGATGGGACTGTGCCTGAGCCTGACGGTCTATTTCGTGGGGCTGATGATTTTCATTGCCAAAAAGGGCGGTTTGTCCCAAGAGGTTATGAATTTCCTGTTTTTCAACTGGAAGATCCGTACTTGGGTTCAGTACCGGTTTGTAACACTTGGGCAGCTGGGCTATACTGTGGCTTTGGGCCGCTATCTGTTTCCGCTGTTTCTGGTGCAGCTGGCCTTTCAGTACTCTATGCTTTCCGCCTTGCGGAAAGCGCCGCTGCTAAGTCGGCTGTCGCTGGTGTTGCCGGCGGTTTCTCTGGTGATCTATTACCCCAACGTCTACCGGGCGCTGGTGGCACGGTTTCCGGTGGCTCAGGACATACTGGTGCAGTTTTCCTACAGCTGGGTGCTGTGCTACGTCGTGGTATCGATGGTACTGCTGGTGGTGGAATACTGCTCCACTACCATGCGCTTCTCCCGGCGTAAGTTTTTGCCCATCGTGATATCGCTGACGGTGCTGTCCGTTTTGTACGTACTCTACTGCGGGCAGGATCCCGGTCAGATTTACCGTTTTTACAGCTATGATTACACCTGGATCAAGGGGGTAGGTTACCTCCAGTTTGCCCTCGGCGTGGGGGGCTATGTGATCCTGGTGGTCATCAACATCGTCTGCGGGATTTTCGGCTTGGGCAGCCTGCTGCGTTACACCCAGACCAGCTTTGTATCCGACCGGAACGAGGTGGTGCTGGAGCGCAAGTTCGACGTGGCCCGCACAGGGGCGTCGGTATTCGTGCATAGCATAAAGAACCAGCTGCTGGCTAACCGGGTGCTCTACAAGCGTATCCGAGGCGAACTGCAGAAGGAGGAGCCCAATCTGGACAAGGTGCGCGGTTACGCCGAAAGCCTGTGTGACAATAACGAGCTGCTCATCACCCGGTCGGAGGAGCTTTACCGCACGGTCAAAGCCAAGTCGGTGCGTCTGGTGCCGGTGACGCTGGGCCGTCTGGAGGAGATCACTTTGGATCGGTTCCATAAGAAGTACCCGGATGGCCGGGTGCGGTCGCTGGTGGATCGGCAGATCCAAGTCTTGGCCGATGAGAACTATCTGAGCGAGGCTCTGTACAACCTGCTGATCAACGCATGGGAGGCCACCATCGGATATGAGAAGGATAAGCCGGTGGAGCTGGTGAGCCACCAAGAACGGCTGTACACCGTTCTGGAGGTCAAGGATCACGGAACCGGCATCGAACCGGAGGCGCTCAAGCATATTTTTGAGCCCTTCTATTCCAGCAAGAATACCAACTTCAACTGGGGCATGGGCCTATACCATGTCCGTACCATTGTGCGCAGCCATCTGGGTTCTCTTCGGGTGGAGAACAGACCGGAAGGAGGCGCCTCCTTCTTCGTCCTGCTGCCCCGCTATGGTACTGCCCGCCGGAGGAAGGGAGGAGAAAAAGAATGATTCGCATTTTGGTTGCAGAGGACTTTGACCTGATCCGCGAGGATTTGTGTGATGTCCTCAACCAGCAGGAGGACATCACCGTAGTGGGGAGTGCTGCCAGCGGCAAGGAGATCGAAGCCTTGTCCATGGAAACTGACTTCGACCTTCTGCTAATGGACATCGAGATGGAAACCACCACCGCCGGCATCCACGCCACAGAGCACATTCTGGAGAAGAAGCCGGATGCTAAGATTCTCTTCCTGACCGCCCACGAGACCGATAACATGATCCTCACCTCAATGGGCGCGGGAGCGGTGGATTATATCGTCAAGGGCTGTGCGGATGAAGAATTGCTTCAGCACATCCGCAGCGCCTACGCTGGCCAGCCCATGCTGGATGGCAAGATACAGAACCTGCTGCTCAAGGAGTACTCTCGTCTTCGTACCTCGGAGCGCTCCCTGCTCTTCTTCATCAGTACAGTCTCTCAGCTTACCACCGCCGAGCGGGATCTGGTGCGACTGCTGCTGGAGGGAAAGAAGATACGGGAGATTGCCGCTCAGCGGTGCGTGGAGGTGGTCACCGTCAAGACACAGATCAAGAGCCTGCTGCGCAAGTTTGGCTGTACCCGCACCAAGGAGATCGTGGATACCATCCGGGATCTGAACGTATCCCACCTATTTTAATGTTGTTAAACCGTTATAGAAAGGAAGAACCACATGGACTATTATCACATTTCTGCGCAGGATCTGGGCAAGGATGCCAAGATCCCGGTGATTAAGCTGGGGGACTCCGGCGAAGTGTTTTATGAAATCGCCATGGAGATGATTAACACCATCAAGGCCCACAACGAGAAAGGGGAGAAGACCGTATTTATCTGCCCTGTGGGTCCGGTGGGCCAGTATCCTATCTTTGTCCGTTTGGTGAACCGAGATCGGGTCAGCCTGAAAAACTGCTGGTTTATCAACATGGACGAGTATCTCAATGACGATGATACCTACATTGACAAGGAGAGTCCGCTGTCCTTCCGAGGGTTCATGGAGCGCACCGTATACACCAAGGTGGATTCCGAGCTGCTGATGCCACCCGAGCAGCGAGTGTTCCCCAACCCCGCGGACCCCGGGTATGTGGATCGCCTCATCGAAGAGCTGGGGGGCGTGGATATCGCCTTCGGCGGTATCGGAATCAACGGGCATCTGGCCTTTAACGAATCCCGTGAGGACAAGACCGCAGAAGAGTTTGCTGCGCAGGGCACCCGGGCGCTCTCGCTCAACCCCGAGACCCGTACCGCCAATGCCATCGGCGACCGGTGCGGCGCCATTGACGCCATGCCCAAGCGGGCGGTGACCATCGGGATCAAGCAGATTCTGGGAGCACGCAAGGTTCGTCTGGGCGTATTCCGGGAGTGGCATCGCTCGGTGATCCGTCAGGCGGCGTATGGCGAGGTAACCGCCCATTTCCCTGCCACTTTGCTGCAAAACCATCCGGATGCCGTCATCTATGCCAACGCTGTTGCAGCCGGTCAGCCATTCTGAGGTGAGACTATGAGAAAAACACTCTTTACCCATGGCAGAGTTTATGTGAATGGATATTTTCAGGAGACCGATCTGCTGGTGCAGGACGGGCGCATTGCCGGATTCGGCGGGAAGGCCGATGAGGTGGTGGATCTGGAGGGACAGATGCTGGTCCCCGGTTTTCTGGATTTGCACACCCATGGCGGCGACGGGGTGGACGTTAACGCCGCCACAGCAGAGGATCTGGCCAAGATAGGACGGTTTTTCGCCAAAAACGGTACTACGGGCTGGCTGTGCTCGATTTTGACGGACACAGAGGAACAGACCCTGTGGTGCATCGAGCAGGCTAAGGCCGCCATGGGCGCTCCGGTGACCGGAGCACAGCTGATGGGTATTCATCTGGAAGGCCCCTTCCTGTCGGTGGAGTATAAGGGGGCCATGCCGGAGCATCTGCTGCAAAAGGGGAACGCCGAACTTTTCCGCAAATATCAGCAGGCCGCCGACGGCGCCGTGCGCTATATCACCGTCTCCCCTGAGGTAGCGGGGGTGGTGGATATGATTGGGGAAATCGCCGGTCATGTCACCGTGGCCATCGGCCACTCGGGGGCGGACTATGAGACCGCCTGCGCCGCCATTGACAAGGGGGCCGCCTGCTGTACGCATACGTTTAATGCCATGGGCCTGTTCCATCAGCACCGCCCCAGTATCATGGGGGCAGTGCTGGAGCGTCCCGTGTGCTGCGAGGCCATCTGTGACGGACGTCATCTGCATCCCGGCTCGGTCCGGATGCTGCTGGCCTGCAAGGGCTGGGACAAGGTGGTGGCGGTCACCGACTCCATTCAGGCCGCCGGCCTGCCCGACGGACACTATAAGCTGGGCGTCAATGACGTGGTGGTAGAGGATGGCGATGCCAAACTGGTATCAAACGGCGTCCGTGCCGGTTCCACCCTGACCACCGGGCAGGCCCTGAAGAATCTGGTGAAGTTTACGGGGGAGAGCGTGGAGAAAGTGCTTCCCTTGCTGACCGCCAACCCGGCCCGCCTCATTGGGATGGATCACCGAAAGGGAACGATCGATCTCGGTAAGGACGCCGATCTGGTGATTTTGGATCAGGATTTGAATGTAAAAGCAACCTATGTAGCCGGCATCAACGTGTACGCCGGAGAAAATTAAGGAGGAACTTATTATGCCGCTGGTACCCCTGAGACCTTTGATGGAAGCCGCTGAGAAGTATAACTACGCCCAGGGCGCCTTTAACGTCAACGCCGTGGCCCAGGCCAAGGCCGTAATCGAGATGCACGAGACCTTCCGTTCCCCTGCCATCCTGCAGGGCGCCGACCTGGCCAACGCCTTCATGGGCGGTCGGGTGGACTTTGCCAACGGCACGCTGGAGGACAAAAAGAAGGGTGCCCGCAATATTGCCAACGCCGTGAAGAAGTACGGCGAAAATTCTCCCATCCCTGTGGTGCTCCATCTGGATCACGGTAAGGACTTTGACTCCTGCGTGGCCGCCATCGATGGGGGCTACACCTCCGTCATGATCGATGGCTCCTCTCTGCCGCTGGAGCAGAACATCGAACTGACCCGTGAGGTGGTCAAGTACGCGCATGCCCGGGGCGTGTCTGTTGAGGGTGAACTGGGTGTGCTGGGCGGTCAGGAAGATCATGTTTTCGCCGCCACTTCCACCTACACCAACCCGCTGGATGCGGTGGAGTTCATCCAGAAAACCGAGGTGGACGCGCTGGCGATCTCCTATGGCACCCAGCACGGCGCCAACAAGGGCAAGGACGCCAAGCTTCGCCGGGAAATTCCCATCGCCATCAAGGAGTGCATCAACCGTCTGGGTATCTTCTGCGCGCTGGTGTCCCACGGCTCCTCTACCGTGCCCCAGTACATTGTCAAAGAGATCAACGACCTGGGCGGCGATATCCAGAACGCCTATGGCATCAACGTGGATGAGCTGGTTTCCGCCATCCCTTGCGGCATCCGCAAAATCAATGTGGACACCGATATCCGTCTGGCTGTTACCCGCAATATGAAAGAGCTGTTCGCGCAGCAGCCCGCTCTGCAAAAGAGCCCCTCCATCGGTGGTGTGTATGCCCTGCTGGAGGAGAAAAAGTCCGCCTTCGATCCCCGCGTGTTCTTCCCGCCCATCATGGATACGGTTCTCACCGGCAACGTGCCCGACGACGACGTGGCCCAGTTGATGAGCAGGGTAGAGGCCGGCGTGAAGGAGGCCGTAGGCTCCCTGATCGTCAATTTCGGCTCTTATGGAAGAGCGCCTCTGGTGGAGCAGAAGTCCTTGGAGGACATGATTGACTTCTATAAGAAATAAGGAGTGGCCGGAATGAAGCATCTGTATCTGAATTTGAAGCGGTTTGACGTGCCCGTGGAATTTGGCGGCGTCAACCGTATTGCTCCGGTGGCTGACTGGGGCAGATATATTGTGGAGCATACGCAGGAGGGTTTGAAGAAGTACGACCCTGCGGAGGCTGAGTTTGTCCAGTATTTCCCCGAGGCCCATATTCTGGGCGCTGTGGCTGCCCGCTGTGAAAACAGCCCGGTTCAGGTAGGCTCTCAGAGCGTTTACCGCATGAATACCGCCGTGGGTGGCAACTTCGGCGCCTTTACCACCAACCGCCCCGCCTCCATCGTCAAGGCCATGGGGTGCACCTCTACCATCATCGGACATTGTGAGGAGCGCAACGACAAGATGGGCGTGCTGGCTGAGGCCGGCGTCACCGACACCGCGGCCGTCAATCGCTTGCTCAATCAGGAGATCAAGCTGGCCATTGAGCAGGGCCTGAGCGTCCTCTACTGCATCGGCGAGAAGAGCGAGGAGCAGGAGCAGTGGCAGCAGGTGTTGGGCGATCAGCTGCGCATCGGCTTGGATGGCGTGGACACCTCCAAAGTGGTCATCGCCTATGAGCCGATCTGGTCCATCGGCCCCGGCAAAACGCCCGCTGACAAGCCCTATATCACCAAGATCGCCAAGTTTGTCAAGGAGCAGACAGGCGGTCTGGACGTGGTGTACGGCGGCGGTCTGAAGGTGGACAACGCCGAAATGCTGGCCTCTATTGACGAGATCGACGGAGGGCTTATTGCCCTGACCCGCTTCCAGGGGGAGATCGGCTTCTACCCCGATGAGTACCTGGAGATCATTAAGACCTATCTTGGAAAATAAGGAGAACACCCATGAAGCTTGATTTTGAATATGGCCACGGCCTGATGAGCGCTGAGCTGCCCGACAGCACCGATGTGTTTATCCCCGGTACCACCGTACCCGACCCTGCCTGTCTGCCACAGGACTGGGACAGCTTGTACAACGCTACGCTCGAGTCCATCCGGAACCCCATGGGCATGCCTCCCCTAAAGGAGCTGGCCGGCCCCGGCAAGACCGTGGTTTTTGTCATCCCGGATATCGTCAAGGGCGGCTGTCAGCCGACCAGCCATCGGAAAGTGTCCATCAAGGTATGCCTGGATGAGCTGTACGCTGCCGGTGTGGAGAAGAAGGATATTCTGTTCATGTTCTCCAACGGCCTGCATCCCCGTGCCACTGTGTCCGAGATGAAGCAGATTCTGGGGGAGGAGCTGTTCAACGAGTTCTATTACACCAACCAGATCACCAGCCATGACTCCGAGGACTACGAGCACATGGTGGATCTGGGCGTCACCGACCGGGGCGACCCGGTGCTGATGAACAAGTATGTCTTCGACTGCGACATCCCCATCCTCATCGGCCACACCCAAGGCAACCCCTATGGCGGCTATTCCGGCGGCTACAAGCACTGCGCCACCGGCATCACCCACTGGCGGAGCATTGCCAGCCACCATGTGCCTAAGGTCATGCACCGGGATGACTTCACTCCCGTGTCCGGCCACTCCCTGATGCGCACAAAGTTTGACGAGATTGGTATGCACATGGAGGAGAAGATGGGCCATCCCTTCTTCTGCTGTGACGCCGTGCTGGATACCTACTCTCGACAGATCGCCATTTACTCCGGCTATGCCAAGGTGATGCAGCCTGAGTCCTGGAAGATTGCCAACAAGCGTACCTATGTGCCGTTCGCGGATAAGAAATATGACGTGATGGTATTCGGCATGCCCCAGAACTTCCATTATGGCAACGGCATGGGCACCAACCCGATTCAGATGATGCAGGCTCTGTCCGCGCAGGTGATTCGCCACAAGCGAGTGATGAAGGACAACTGCGTGATTATCTGCTCCTCCATCTGCAACGGCTATTTCCACGACGAGCGGTGGCCCTACCTGCGGGAGCTGTACGAGATGTTCCAGCACGACTATATGAATATCCTGCCCGATATGAACCGGTACGGCGAATATTTTGCCACCAATCAGGAGTATATCCGCAAGTACCGCTTCTGCAATGCCTTCCATCCCTTCCATGGTTTCTCTATGATGAGCTGTGGTCACATCGCCGAGATGAACACTTCTGCCATTTACATCGTGGGCGCGCAGGAGCCGGGTATTGCCCGGGGCATGGGACTCAAGACCCGCGCTACCTTCGAGGAGGCGTTGGCCGATGCCATGAAGAAGTATGTAGGCCCCAACCCCAACATTCTGGCCCTGCCGCAGACCTTCAAACTGGGTGCCGTCCATCTGTGCATGAAGGACGACGATCTGACAAACGTGTAAGGAGGGGCCCGATATGCTGAAAGGAAATATGCTCATCGCTCACGGTGGCGGCCCCACTCCGGTCATCAACAGCTCTCTGCTGGGAGCGGTGCGGGAGGCCAAGACCCATGGTGAGATCGAGACCATTTACGGGGCTCGTTTTGGGGCCGAGGGTATTCTGGCCGGGGATCTGATCGATTTGGGCCGGTTTGCCGACGAGGAACTGGCCTTGCTGGCCAAGACGCCCGCTTCCGCTCTGGGTTCGTGCCGCCGTAAGCTCACCGATGCCGACTATCCTGCCGTGCTGGAGTGCTTCAAAAAGTTCAACATCCGCTATTTCTTCTACAATGGCGGCAATGACTCCATGGATACCTGCAATAAGATTTATCAGCTCTCCGTCCAAACCGGGTATGAGCTGCGGGTCATCGGTATCCCCAAAACCATCGACAACGATTTGGACGTCACAGACCACTGCCCCGGCTTCGGCAGCGCCGCCAAGTATGCGGCTGTCTCTGCGCTGGAGTTGGCGCAGGACGCTTCCGCTCTGCCCATCCACGTGGTGGTGATGGAACTGATGGGGCGTAACGCCGGCTGGATTACCGCCGCTTCCGCTCTGTATGCCGACCTGATGCCCTGTGAGCATCTGGTGTACCTGCCTGAGGTGGCTTTTGACAAGGAAAAATTCCTCGCCGCGGTGAAGGAGAAGTTTGCTAAGGGGAAAGGCCTGCTGGTGACCATCTCCGAGGGCATTCACTATGCCGACGGCTCTCCTGTGGCCGATTCGGGCGTAGTCGACGGCTTCGGACATAAGGTGCCCGGCGGTGCCGCTCAGGCCCTCAGCGACATGATTATGCAGGAAACCGGCCTCAAGTCCCGTTCCGAGAAACCCGGCCTGCTGGGCCGTGTCAGCGTGGCTTTGATGTCTGATATCGACCAGAAGGAGGCCGAAGAGGCTGGCGCTTGTGCGGTCCGCTCCGCTGTGGAGGGACAGACCGGCTTTATGGTGGGATTTGAAACCACCCGGAATCCCTATGTCTCCAAGACCTGCCTCATCCCGCTGGAAAAGGTGGCCAATGCCGAGAAGAAGTTCCCGCTGGAGTGGATCGGCGAGGACGGTGCCAGCATCAAGCCGGATTTCAAAGCCTACTGCGAGCCCCTGCTGGGGGACTATGACAGCCGGTTTATTTCTCTGCGGTAATCCGGAATGCAAACTTTGTTTTATTTTCTGGTCGCCATTCTGGCCACCACCATCGGCGGCATCAGCGGCGTGGGTGGCGGTGTCATCATCAAACCGGTGATGGACGCCGTGTCCGGCCTACCCGTGGACACCATCAGTTTTCTGTCCGGCTGCACCGTGCTGGCCATGACGATTGCCTCCATGCTCCGCAGCATTGGCGGTGAGGTGAAGGTGGAGCCGCGGCGGGGTACTCTGCTGGCCATCGGCGCTGCCATTGGCGGCATCGCGGGCAAGCAGATGTTTGACATGGTGAAGGATGCCGGCGGCTCCGCTGTCTCGGTGGCTCAGCAGATCCTGATGATTGTGCTCACGCTCGGCGTGTTGGCCTATACCTTGAATCGGCCGCGTATCCGCACACTGGATGTGCGCAACGGAGTGGCCTGCGCAGTGATCGGTCTGGCTCTGGGGGTGTTGTCCTCCTTTCTGGGGATCGGCGGCGGCCCGATCAATCTGGCCGTGCTCTACTACTTCTTCTCCATGGACTCCAAGACAGCAGCCCTCAATTCTCTGTATGTGATTCTGTTCTCTCAGGGAGCCAGTTTCCTTAACACCCTTATCGGGCACACAGTGCCTGAATTTGAGTGGTTCGTCCTCATTGCCATGGTAGTGGGCGGTGTGGCTGGCGGTACAATAGGCCGCAGTTTCAGCCGCCGTATGGATAATAAGGCAGTAGACAGACTTTTCTTCTGGTTGCTCTTGGTGATTACCGGTATCAGTATATACAACCTGATTCGGTGTTTCCTGTAGCATAAGCCGCCGCTCTATTTTGAACAAAACGCCGTAGGCAAGATGCCTGCGGCGTTAGTCTGTCTATGCAGACAGGTCTATAGTTCTTGTTGCAATTCTCTGTGCAAGATGCTTATTATGTGTGACCGCAATGATTCCCATATTGCGTTTTTCGGCTTCCTGCAAAACAACATTCCAAATCTGAGCTTGTGTAATCACATCCAGCATGGTACTGATTTCATCGCAAATCAGAAAATCCGCACCGCTCAATAAAGCTCTTGCTACGCAGAATCTTTGCAGTTCACCGCCGGATAATTCGCGTGGAAATCGGTCAAGCCATGCCGGTTCAATCCCGAAAGCACCCAGCATATCTCTCCGCAGCGCACCGCTTTCTTCCAATACGCTTTTTAATCGCCAACGGGGGTTGATCGCCTTTTCCGGATGCTGATAAATCAGCTGCACGGGGCAGATTCCTTTTGATGGCAGTGGTTTGCCATCCAGCAAAATTTGTCCCTGATCCGGCTTCAGGTAACCTGCCAGAAGCATGGCAAGGGTGGTCTTGCCATAACCGCTTGGGGCAAAGATCGCCAGACGTTCCCCTTTATCAACGGTTAAACTCCGGTCCTGCAGAATCCAAGGCTGTCTTTTGTCATATCGGAAATAGATATTCTTGGCTTCAAGTCCCATGATAACACCTCACTTCACCACCTCGGATTTCACGCACCGGGGGAACCTTTTTCACACAGTCCTCTGTTCTGTATGGACAGCGAGGTGCGAAAAGACAGCCCGCTGGCAAGTCTCCAGCGTATGGCTGGAACCCGTCAATGGGCTGAAAGCCGTTTTGCGGCAATGCGCGCCATAGAGCCTTGGAATAGGGGTGCCGCAGCGCGTCAGGACCTGTTTTGAAATCCGATGCGGGAGCGGTTTCAACGGTAGTTCCTGAATAAAATACAGCAACCCTGTCGGCAAATTCAAATGCAAGGTCTATGTCATGCGTGATGAGAATGATTGCCTTGCCTTCATTTGCCATTTCGCGGAACATTTTCAGCGCTTCCAGCGCCTGTTCAAGACTCATGCCCGGCGTTGGTTCGTCCGCAATGAGCAGCTGCGCGTCTGTAATCAGAGCGGTGGAAACGAGTACACGTCTTGCCATACCGCCCGAAAGCTGAAAGGGATAGAGCCGTTCGGTTTTATCAGGTAATCCCAAACGCTTAAAAATTTTTTTTCGCTTTTCTGTTGGTCGGGGATTTCGGTGCCCATCTGCCTGCTCGCCTACTTTCAGGAGGGGATCGAAATAAGCAACCGACTGTGGCACAAGAGCGATTTCGGTTCCCCGAAGCTGTTGCTGCCTTTTTTCAGACAATTCCTGTCCTTTATAGTGCAGATGGCCCTGTACCGTTGCGTTGCCGGGCAGAATACCGAGAATCGCAGAAGCCAGCAAACTTTTTCCCGAACCGGAAGAGCCTGCAATGGCAACGATTTCTCCGGGATATACAGTCAGGTGCAAATCCGAAATAACCCGCAAATCCTTTTGCTTTAAGCCGCGATCATACATGCGGAAAGAAACAGATAAATCATGTATTTCAAGTAGAGTTTCTTTTTTCTGTTCCATGTCTGCCTCCTTATTCCTGTGCGCTGTACGGGTCAAGGAGCATGCGCAGGTTATCTCCCAACTTGTCAACCAGCAGGACGATAAGCACAAGAGCGAGTCCGGGTAAAACCGCGGACCACCACATCCCCGTTGAAATATACCGCATACTTTCCGAAAGAATGATTCCGATTGCCGGCTGTTCCGGCGGTAGCCCAAAGCCCAAAAACGAGACCGATGCTTCATGCAAAATTGCATGGGGGAACATCAGGATTAAACCAACGAAAAACTGAGGAAGCAAATGGGGCAGCAGGTGATTGACCAATATCCATCCGCTGGACTTTCCAAGTTTACGGGAAACCGCCACATACTGCTGGGAGCGCAGCTGCAAAACCTCTCCTCTTATCAAGCGGGCAAGGCTGCACCAATGGGTAGCGGCAATACCGATGAGCAAGCCTCGCAATCCTCGTCCCAAAGCAAAAGAAATGAGAATAATCAGAATGGTATGCGGAACGCCCATGACAAGATCAATCAACCAGTTCATGCAAGCATCTACCCGCTTGGATCCCGTGGCGGCTGCAATACCCACAAAGACAGCCACGACTGCACTGATCAGCGATGCCGCAAACCCCACCGTCATACTGACGGACAGCCCTTTGAGTGTGCGCATGAGCAGATTGCGTCCCAACGCATCTGTGCCAAAAGGAGATTGCCATGATGGCGGCTGTCTGGCATTGAGAAAGTTTCCGGCAACGGCGTCGTCAGGAATCAGGACACCACAGGCATATACGGCAATCCAAACGATTACCATAACAACAGTAAGGAGGATAACCTTTGTGTAACGGTTGAACCGTTTCATGCCCCCACCTCCCGTATCTGCGGATCGATGATTCCGTAAAGCAGATTTGCGATCATATTACCGACGCATACGAACAACGCGGAAAACAAGGTGATGCCGAGAAGCAGCGGTACATCACAGCTCAGTCCCGCGGCAGATACCGTGCTGCCAAGTCCGGGATAGCTGAATACATTTTCCGCCAATACAGAGCCGCCGAACAACTCGGCAAAAGACGCAAATTGCAGCGTCAATGCAGGGATTAGAATATTTCGCAGTCCATGGCGGCGCAGAATGGTCCACTTTCCTTCCCCTCTGGCTCGGGCAAATAAAACATATTCGCTGTTCAATACATCCACCAGCTTTTGCCGGGTATGCAATGCTATATTCGCAAATGACAACAGACTGAGTGTAAAGGCAGGCAATATCAGATGATATATTTTCTGCCAAATCGTCACATTGTCGCTGGTAATGCCGATGGGGCTGGAAAACCCGATAGGAAACCATTTCAGCCAGACCGAAAATATCAGCAGAAACACGAGGCCAAGCCAGAAGGTGGGAACGGAGCTTAGGATATAACATATTTTTTTCAGTATGTTATCCTGCCATTTATCCTGATACATCCCCATGATACATCCCAGAACAAATCCAATCGCACCTGCCAGTGTCCATGCACACAGCATCAATGCCAGTGAATTAAAAAACCGTTCCCTGATGACATCCGAAACGGGTCTGCGATATATAGAGGATTCGCCCATGTTTCCCTGTAAAAGCTCGGAAAGCCAAGTAAAATACCGTTCCACCGGCGGCTCGTTCACGCCCCAATAATCCTCGATTTCCGCACGCTGCTCCGGGGAAACTGCGGTTCCCAGCCCTATGATATATTGCTGTACCGGGTCGACTGGAGACGCGCAGACCAATGCAAACGAGATAATGCTGACCGCCAGTAACAGAGAAATAATTTTTATACTGTATGTAACGAAAATGCGGGCAAGCCGCCTTAAGGTTTCTTGCATAAACACACCTCGATCCCATCGCTTTTTACAAACAAACGGTAGGCCGTTTCCTTGTAAAAAACGACAGAGTCATTTTAAGAACAGCCTACCGCACACCTGTGATGCGGCAGGCTGACTCTCATCGTAGTAGAGTTATTCCATCCAAGTCCACTCGTGGAGATTCTGAATCAGCGGCAGGCCATGACCGTGACCGTGGATTGGCTGCTCTCCAATGGAAAGGCCATCACGGACATAGGTCACATGATCCAGATTGACAATCCATACCCAAGGACATTCTCCCCGCATGGACGTTCCGGTTGTGCCGTCCCACTGTACTTTCTGCCAATTTTCATTTGCTTCTTCTACGGTAAGCGCCTCCATAGCGGCATTCAGATAGCCGTCCGTCACATCGCTCATATAGCCTTCCGGATTGTAAAAGTCATCTAAAAGAGCGCCTTCCGAACGATACAGATAGTAGGTTTCGTTAGGAATTGCGGACCCCCATCCCATCAATACGGCGTGAGAGAACATGACATTCATGATTTCATCCCAGCTCATGCCTTCGATATTGACTTTGATGCCAATGGCCAGCAGCTGTTCAGCGGCAGCCATACCAACCGCCTGACGCACAGAGTCCCCGGTAGGATAAACACAGTCAAACTCAGCCTTCAAACCATTCTTTTCAACAATGCCGTCGCCATCGGTATCGGCCCATCCCGCATCAGCAAGGAGTTTTTTGGCATAATCCACATCGGTTTCAATCGCGACTTCGGGGTTGTTCCAAGGCATACCGTCATTCTCAGAATAAGCGGGCCGGCCAAAACCATTCAGCACAGCGTCAACCACCTGCTGGCGGTCAATGGCATAGGCGATTGCCTGACGAATTTCGATATTGCAAGTTACATCGTTACCAATCGGTGCGCCGCTTTCCGTGGTATTGCCTTCATTCGGAAGAACCGGAAGGGTAAAGCCGCGGTTGTCTGCGGAGGTAATGGCTTCTACATGATATCCCTCGACTTCTGTTGTGCCGAGTGTGGCGGTAGAATACGCAACATCTACCTCTCCGGCCTGAACGGCAGCAAGAGCCGCATCCTCCGACATAAAGACAACCGTTACATCCTTGATGGCAGGGGCATCGCCGTAGTAATTTTCGTTTGCGGTAAAAATGATCTGTTCCTGTGGTCTCCATTCAACAAACTTGTATGGGCCGGAACCAATCGGGTTGGTGCCGTAATCCTCGCCATATGCGTGCTCGGGAACGATACCGATGGAGGCAAGGGTATTGAGGAAGATGGAAGTAGGTTTAGAGAGGGTGATGACAACAGTGGTATCATCCTGCGCAACGGCGCTTTTCATATAAGTAAGATCAACAGAACCCTGTGCAGCTTTTGCGGTTTCCAAGGTGAATGCAACATCAGATGCGGTCACCTTTTCACCATCAGTAAAGAAGGCGTCGTCCCGAATGGAGAATGTCCATGTCAGTCCATCCGGGGACAGTGCATATTGCGTTGCCAGATCGTTCTCAAAGGTCAGATCGGCGGTGTATTTTACAAGGGTGCTCTGGACAATCGGCGAGTTGCCATGCCCCCAGCCCTGGGTAGGATCGAGCGTTTCCGGCTCGGAACCAATCGCAATCACAACGCTGTTTTTGGGGCCGTTATTTGCTGTTTCATTTCCGCATGCGGCCATACCGCTCACCATAACCACAGCAAGGAGCAAAGCAAAAAGTCGTTTTATGTTCATCCGTAATGGTTTCCTTTCATTTATGCGCATTTGCATCGGAATCATGTCAGCGGCAGCAGAGTAGTCTGGATACTGTTCCTACCGTACGCTGCCCTGACGAATCTGTTTTTATATTTTTCCTATCTTTGCCAGAACCTCTTCCACAGAGAGGTTGTTCTCTTTCGCAATACGGAAAATATCCTCATATTCATATTTTCTGCGTTCAACGCTATAACCGGCAGATACCTTGCAGCGAACAGCCCCATACGCGGTATCAATGGTTTCGATTCGCCGGTCAAGGACATATCTGCGGAGTATATTCTCACGGATGCCGATTGTTGTGGTGTACTTGAAAATAGCCTGAATGATCGTTTCCTTATCGTTCACCCGGCACATGACCTGAATGAGGGTGCCGGGGCGAGATTTTTTCATGCCAATAGGTATTGTGCACACATCCACCGCACCGGCTTGAAACAGCCTGTCCATGGCAAATCCAATCGCTTCTCCGGTCATGTCATCCACGTTGCAGCTCAGTTCGCAGATTTCGTCTCCGGCACCCTCGCGCTCACCGAGCATCGCACGAACGCAGTTTGCGGCTTCGAAATCTTTTTTGCCCATACCATAGCCGATGGTCTGTGTTTTCATAATTGGCATGCTCCCGAAACGTGTTGCAAAGTGTTTGAGCAAAGCTGCCCCGGTTGGCGTACACAGTTCTCCGCGAATATTTCCGCCATAAATCGGTGTATCTTTGAGAATAAATGCCGTTGCCGGTGCGGGAACAGGGAGGATGCCGTGCGCGCATTTGACCTGACCGCTGCCTACATGAACAGGGGATACGACTACCTCATCCGGCGACAGGCGATCCATCAGCATACATACCGCGGTGATGTCCGCAATCGCATCCATTGTCCCGACTTCGTGAAAATGGATCTCTGATACCGGAATACCGTGCGCATGACTCTCGGCTTCTGCAATCAGTGTATATACCTGCATGACATCATCCTGCACTTTTTGCGTTAGGGAAAGATGTCCACGCACAATGTGCTCAATATCATGCAGTCCGCGATGGTGATGGCTGTGATGATGCGCATGGTGATGGCCATGTTCGTGCTCGTGGCTGTGTTCATGCTCGTGGCTGTGTTCGTGCTCGTGGCTGTGTTCATGCTCATGATCATGCGCATGCTCGTGATGACAGTCATGACTTTCTTCCTCCTTGCCATGTATCATCACAGTCATATGCGTTCCGGTGATCCCGCATTTTACGGAAGGTTCTGTTTTGAAAACAACGCCCGGAATCCCCAGCTGATTGAGTTCCCTTATCAATTCATCGGGATTGGGCAACAGTTCAAGCAGTGCAGCCGCCAGCATATCTCCTGCCGCACCCATACCGCAATCAAGATATAGCGTTCGCATCATTCACTCTCTTTCCTCACATTCATGTGATTGATCATATTGGCAAGATATCCGGCTCCGAAACCATTATCAATATTCACTACCGACACGCCGCTGGCGCAGGAATTGAGCATGGATAAGAGCGCAGATAATCCATGAAAGGATGCACCGTAGCCAACACTGGTCGGCACGGCGATAACAGGGCAGTCGGCAAGACCGCCTATCACGCTGGCCAGCGCCCCCTCCATACCGGCGATGGCGATAATAACGCTTGCGCTCATAATATCATCGAGATGCGCAAGCGTCCTATGAAGGCCGGCAACCCCAATATCATACAGGCGTACAACCTGATTGCCGAGAACCGAAGCGGTCAACGCCGCTTCTTCTGCAACCGGGATATCACTGGTTCCGCCTGTTACCACTACGATTTTTCCAATACCGTCAGGGACAGGCATCTGCCCGATAATGCCGCATCGAGCATCCTTATAATAGGTAAGCGGATGCACCTTTTTTACCGCCTCAGCAGCGTCCTCAGCCAGCCGGGTGATGAGAATGGTATTCTGTCCGTTACGCAGCATCGTCTCTGCAATGCCAACGATCTGTTCGGCGGTCTTTCCTGCACCATAGATCACCTCTGCCACACCTTGACGCAGCTTACGGTGCATATCCACTTTTGCATAACCGATGTCCTCAAACGGTTTTGTTTTCAGTTTTAGCAGGGCATCGTCGACAGAAACACTGCCTGTGCTGACACCTTCAAGCAGCTTCCTGATATCAGTATTCATCCTCGCACCTCCAGATCCAGCGATACGGTTTTGTAATATTCCTTCAGCTTTGTCAGGATTGCGCGGCGATGCTCCAACAGCAGTGTAAGCTGTGACTCGGGCAGTTGTATTCTTGCGTGACCATTTTGGGAACGGACACGAAAATCCGAAAAACCAAGGGAAAACATATAATTTTCAGCAGTTTCAGTTGCCAACAAATTTTCCGGTGTGATTTCCTCGCCGTGCGGTATTCTTGTGGCAAGACAGGCATATGCAGGCTTATCCCAAGTGAACAGCCCTGCTTCCTTTGAAAGCTGTCGTACCTGTGATTTCGTCAAGCCACATGCACGCAGCGGGGAAAGAACAGACAATTCTGCCAACGCCCGCATGCCCGGACGGTCGGCGGCGTCATCGGAGGCGTTCGTTCCGTCAAGCAGAACGGTGAACCCGTCTGATTTTGCAGCCTCCATGATAGCCCCGAATATCGCTTTTTTGCAGTAGTAGCATCGGTTAGATGGATTTTCCTTTACATACGGTGCAGAAAGAACGTGCAAGTCAAGACGCTGCATATCTGCGCCCAGCTCGTTGGCTAACCGCACTGCATCATCCAGTTCAAATTGAGGCTGAAACTCTGCTTTCACGTAGTAAGCCTTTACTTCCTCCGCGTATTGCTTTGCGGCATACAGCAGATATGCGGAATCCACACCGCCGGAGAAAGCAAGCGCAACTTTTGGATGCAGTTTGAAAAATTCTTTTAAGTTCAAATCATCACCTCTTACTCAAAAAAATAAAGCACACAAATCCCCTTCAGAGGAAGTGTGTGCTTTCTAAGCATACGATTCATGCAATATTGGTTGTTGACACATTGCGAAAACCTAATGCTTTTGCATTAGCAAGGATAGCTTCATACTACCTGAGATAGTATACACTTTCTTCACCAAAAAATCAATACCTGTTTTGAGTAAATAAACAGCGTTTGCGAAACAAACCATTGCGCTGGTTTTGATTGCAAAACAAGCGTTTGATAGAATAAAGCATAAAATGCGAAAAATGCGCCACCTTCACACATAAAACAGAAGCGGAAACAATAGCAGCTTTTCTGCCTTCCGGTCTTCGTTTACATTAGCCGCGCTCTGATACATACGATCGCGAGATGCCGAAGCGTTTGGCAATCTCGCGCTGGGGCAGCGGTGCGGCCATGCCGAGACCGTACCGCAGCCGTATGATTTCCCGCTCTCTCGGGGAAAGCGCGGCGGATAGTGCGCGATTCATGGCAAGATAGCGGTCGTGCTCTTCCACGGCGGCAAGGCCGTCGTCCTCGCAGCAGATGATATCCTGCAAAGCCAGTGCATTGCCGTCGCCGTCGGTTTCGAGCGTGTCGGAAAGGGATAACTCTCCTGCGTTTTTGCGTTTTTGCCGAAAGTGCATCAGAAGCTCGTTTTGGATACATTTAGAAGCATAGGTTGCCAGACGGATGCTCTTATCCGGACGGAAGGTGCTGACCGCTTTGATCAGCCCGATGGTGCCAATGGAAATCAGGTCATCCTGTTCGGCGCTGGAGGCATAGTATTTCTTGACAATATGCGCCACAAGCCGCAGATTGTGCTCAATCAACTGCTCGCGGGCCTTTTCGTCTCCCTCCTGCTGCATTTTTCGCAGCAGCTCGGCTTCTTTATCCGGCGGCAGCGGCTTGGGGAACGACCCGTCCGCGCCCTGCACGCGCAGGACCAGAAAAATGAATGCGCCGCCCAGCGCAAACAGGGCGGGAAACAGCATGCAAACGCACCTCGCTTTTTTCAAGATACCGTTACGTTATGCGTGTCGATGGCTGTCCTATGACGGAGAAAATAGGGCTTGTAATTTGCATGGGAATCCATTATAATATGGTAGTATTCATGGCTAAATGCACGGGGAGGTGTAAGCAATGCCAGGTGCTCAGGAATACCTGACAGCGATTGGGCAATTCGCGCCGTTTGTCGTTCTGATCGTTTTGTTCTACTTTCTGATAATCCGTCCGCAGCGTAAGCGCGATAAGGCCGAACGCGATATGCGCAATTCGATTGATGTGGGCGATGAGGTTTCCACAATCGGCGGTTTTATCGGCCGTGTTGTCAGCATAAAGGATGATGTGTTGGTAATCGAAACGTCCAGCGATCGTACTAAGCTCAAGATTTACCGTTGGGCCATTCGCGGCAAGGAGGCTCCGGCGACCGAAACGGTCGAGGCGCCCAAGGATGCGGATAAGAACGCAAAGTAATAAACCGGTTTCTTGCCGAATAGGATAAAGCAAAATCATTCGGCGGGAGGATGCGTAAGTTATGAGGAAAACCAATGAAGGACCTTCGCCTGTCGGCGTATTGCTGCCGGCGGCAGTGGTCGGCCTGCTGGCAACCTTTCTGCTGATGCTGGTTGGTGCGATTTTCGTGCATCGTCGTGTGTTGGCGGAACAGGCAATCGCGCCGTGTGCGCTGATCTTTATGGCAGTCGGCTGTGCGATAGCGGCGCTGATTTCGGCAAAGCGCGCTCCGGGCGGGAAATTCCTGTGGGCGATGGGCGCCGGAATTCTGGTTTTTCTGATTCTGCTGTTGGTGAGCATCATGCCGCTCGCCCAGCCAATCGATGTTGTGCGTATGGCGGTCAGCTTGCTTTGTGCGCTGGCGGCTTCGGCGATCGGCGGTTTTGCCGGCGCCAATATGCGTAAACGGAACAAATATCGTCATTTGAAAAAGTAGGAGGGAAATTTCCATGAAGCATGTTTCTACCCTGACCTCTGCAACTCTGAAGCAGACGGCGGCACACGGCGGCTGCGGCGAGTGCCAGACTTCCTGCCAGTCCGCATGCAAGACTTCTTGCACGGTGGCGAACCAGAAGTGCGAGCACGCGAAGTAATCGCGGGTTTTATGAAGTCAATCGCAAGGCGTGCCGGTTGCGGCGCGCCTTGTTTGTTTCGTATCGGAGGAAGATTAAAGAAATGATTCATCGCTATCAAAAAAACGGCTTGAATTTTGTGCTGGACGTCAATTCGGGCGCGGTGCATGTGCTGGATGATATCAGCTATGCGGTGTCCGGTCTGATTGACGAAAATATGGCGGATACCTGTCCGCAGCAGATTGTGGACCAGCTTTCGCAGTATCCGGCGGACGAAGTGCGCGAGGCGTACGGCGAACTGGCGGAGCTGAAAAAGGCGGGCCAGCTGTTCGCGCAGGATGATTACATCGACGTGAGCAAGTACATTCCGGTCGGCGCACCGGTCAAGGCGCTGTGCCTGCATGTCGCGCATGACTGCAACCTGCGCTGCAAATACTGCTTTGCATCTACGGGTGACTTCGGCCAAGGCCGCAAGATCATGCCACCGGAAATTGCCAGAAAGGCGATAGACTTTGTCATCGCGCGCTCGGGCAAGCGGCGTAATATCGAGGTGGACTTCTTCGGCGGCGAGCCGCTTATGGCGTGGGATACGGTTGTGCAGACGGTGGACTATGCGCGCAGTTTGGAGGAGAAGTTCGGCAAAAAATTCCGCTTCACCATCACCACCAACGGCTTGCTGCTCGATGAGGACAAGCGCGCTTATATCAACGAAAATATGGACAACGTCGTGCTGTCGCTTGACGGCCGCCCCGGGGTGAACGACGAGTTCCGCAAGACCGTGTCGGGCGCGGGCAGCTATGACGTCATCGTGCCCAAGTTCAAGGCATTGGTGGATGCGCGCGACCCGCAAAAGGATTACTATGCGCGCGGCACGTTCACCTCGCATAATCTGGACTTTGCCGACGATGTGGTGCACATTGCGGATGCGGGCTTTGACCGCCTGTCGGTCGAGCCGGTGACGGCGGAGTCCGGCTGCGGCTATGATTTAACCGAAGCGGACCTGCCCAAAATCGAAGCGGAATATGACCGCCTGACCGAGCTTATGCTTGAGCGCAGAAAGGCCGGCAAGCCGTTCTCGTTCTTCCACTTCATGGTCGATTTGGATCAGGGTCCGTGCGTGGTCAAGCGTCTGCGCGGCTGCGGCGCAGGCTACGAATATGTGGCGGTTACGCCGGACGGCGACATCTATCCCTGCCACCAGTTTGTCGGCAAGGATGAATTTAAGCAGGGCAGTGTGCTTGACCAGTCGTTTGATATGGACATTGCAGCCAAGTTTGCGGGCATGAATATTTACACCCGCCCGAAGTGCCAGAAGTGCTGGGCGAAGTTCTACTGTTCGGGCGGCTGCTCGGCGGCAAACTACAATATGAATCACGATATGGATGATTCGTACGATCTCGGTTGCGAGATGGAGCGCAAGCGATTGGAGTGTGCAATTTATCTGAAAGCGACGGAGAAAATTTGCGCAGATTCGGTATTGTGACAAAAATATATCAAAAAACCGTAAAAGTCGTTGCGGAGAGCTGTAAGACTGCCGTATAATGACTACTGTATTTTCAATGTCCCTCTGTGAAGGAGATGATGATATGCCGCAGAACGTATTGGTGTCCGTGCTGGGTGAAGGGGAATATCTGCCCCATCTGGTTCGTGCCATTCTGGAAAAAGAGGTAATCCCTGCGCGCAACTTGTTCCTGTCCTCTAAAAATCAGGTGGCTTGTCAGGCGGCTGAGGGCTATGATGCGCGCATCTGTGAGGATGACCTTTCCGCTGTGATGAAAAGCGAAATCGTTTTGGTAACAGCGTCCAAGCGCGAGATGCCGACCCAGTTGGCTATGATCTCCAGCAGTTCGCAGAAGCGTGTGGTTGTGAGTGTATGCGATAGCGAAAAGGTGGATTTGGCTTATATTGCCGATCGCATCGCAGCCGCCACTGAGCTGATTGCCGCGGTGCTGCATCGGGACGAGAACGGAAAACTGTATGCTACATATGAAATCAGCCAGAAAGCGCGTCTGTTCCTGCATCAGCCGTGCCGCGATTTGGTCAACGCCATGTGCGAGCGGATCAATGAAATGGGCTGAGTTCTAAAACGGTAAAACCGGGAATATGCTGTATCATGACCTTCCACGAGGGGGAGACGGATGAATAAGCAGCATATTCTCGGTTTTTTTGATGATCTGGTGCGCACGCCCGCATTTCTGTTTTTGTGCGCAATGTTTTTGTGCGGTGCGGTAGCGGGAGGACTGACCGGCCTGCGCGCCAGCGAAGGGGACAGCGCGGTAGAGCTGACAGCGTTTCTGGCGCAGCTGCCGGGACAGGCACTGAAAAGCATGTTGTGCGCGCTGCTGTGGATTGTGCTCGCGCCGCTGTGTGCGCTGCTGCGCCCGGCACCACTGTTCCTGTCCGCTGTGGTAGCCGCGCGCGGCTTTGTGCTGGCGCTGACGATGGCGGTCGGGCTGGGGCAGGAGGAAGGGGCGCTGCTGTCCCTTGGCATGGCGGCGCTGCCCGCGATGCTGGGTGTGCCTGCGCTGCTCGCCGCCTGCTCAATGGTGTGGCAGAGCGGGGAGGCAATGGGACGGTATTCGCTGCGCGCCTGTCGCGTACCGTTTGCGGTGTGTCTGTTGCTGGCGGCAGCGGGTGCGCTGTTGCGCGTGGTCTTTGCGCTGCTGTGGAACATATAGCAGGAGCCGGACGCATATGCGTCCGGCTCCTGTTCATTCTGCGGGGCAAAGCGGTGGGGAGAGGAGTGCCGCACTTGCCGGGGGATTGTCATACATACAGGTAGTCCGCCATGACAGGCTGTAAGCCGTGGGCCTTAATGGCCTGATAGACCTCGTCGACCGAGCGGTCGTCCGAAATCTCAAACTGCTCGTCGCCCTTGTCCTCGCCCGAGTGGCCGCCGATGCCGACGTCCACGCCCGCCGAAATCTTGGTCGCGGCAAGGCCGATGATGTGGTCGCGGAAACCCGCGCGCTCGCGTGTCGAGATGGTGATGGATGCGAACGGCATGAAGAGACGATAGGCGCACACGACCTGTAATAGCTGCGGCTCGTGTACGTCCTTGGGATTGATGGTGTCATTGTTGATAATCGGACGCAGACGCGGGCAGGAAAAGGCGATTTCCGCGTGCGGATACTTGCGCTGGAGGAGATAAGCGTGCAGACCGGTGGCAAAGGCGTCCTTGCGGAAGTCGGACAGGCCCAGAAGCGCCGCAAAGCCTACGCCGCGCATGCCGCCCATCAGGGCGCGCTCCTGCGCGTTCAGACGGTAGGGAAAAATGCGCTTGTGCCCGCCCAGATGCAGCGTTTGGTATTTGTCCGCATCGTAGGTTTCCTGAAAAACGGTGACGTAATCCACACCGCACTCGTGCAGGTAAGCGTATTCGCTGACGTTGACCGGGTAAATTTCGACGCCGATGACGCGGAAGTGCTGGCGCGCGAGCTTGACCGCTTCACCAATGTATTCCACGGGCGACATTGTGCGGCTTTCGCCGGTCAGCAGCAGGATTTCCTGCAAACCGGTTGCGGCGATGGCCTGAAGCTCCCGTTCGATTTCATCCATGTCGAGCTTGGCGCGGCGGATTTTGTTGTGGCAGTTGAAGCCGCAGTAGATACAGTAATTTTCGCAATAGTTGGCGATGTACAGCGGCGTGAACATCTGCACCGAATTGCCGAAATGCTTGCGTGTCTCCATCTGCGCGCGTTGCGCCATCTGTTCGAGGAAGGGCGCGGCGGCGGGGGAGAGGAGTGCTGCAAAGTCCTCGGGCTGGAGTACATCGCGGTTTAAAGCGCGCTGCACGTCAGCCGAAGTGTAGCAATCTGCATCGTAGGCGTTCATGCGGGCGATAACCTCGTCCTGAATGTCCGAGCCGATGTTGTCCATGCCGGGCTGGTAGGCCATGTGGTCGGTTTCGGCGGTGATATATTTTGCGGAGATAACCTCCGGCTTTGGTTCATACATGACAATACTCCTTTCTTGTTTTGTGCTCCCCACAAGGCGGTGCGGGCAATGCCGCTGCGCGCGGCGGGCGCACAAGAAGGGGACAACCTGCGGTTTTCTCCTTCTTGTGAATCATCCACTTTCCCTTGAGGGCGCGCTGCGCGCGCAAAGCAGGGTTCCGGTTTGCGCTTGCCGCCCGGTTTGCTGGTTAGAACAGCAAGGGCGGCTGCCACCCCAGAGGAGGTGCCTTAGTCGTGCAAAAAGCCGGTCAGCGGGGAGGAGGCCGCCGCGCTGTCGCGCACGCGGCCGAGTCCTGCGAGATACGCCGTGCGGCCGGCCTCAATCGCTTTTTTGAATGCCTCGGCCATCGCAGGAATATCGCCCGCCGTGGCGATTGCGGTATTGGCCATCACAGCCGCCGCGCCCATTTCCATGGCTTCGCAGGCCTGCGACGGGCGGCCGATGCCCGCGTCTACGATGATCGGCAGGTCAATCTCGTTAATCAGGATTTGAATAAACTCGCGCGTGGCAAGTCCCTTGTTGGTACCGATGGGCGCGCCGAGCGGCATCACGCAGGCCGCGCCTGCGCTCACCAAATCGCGCGCTACATTCAGGTCGGGATACATATACGGCATGACGACAAAGCCCTCTTTTGCGAGGATTTCGGTCGCGCGGATGGTTTCCTGGTTGTCCGGCAGCAGATATTTGCTGTCGCGCATGATCTCGATTTTGACAAAGTCGCCGCAGCCGACTTCACGCGCGAGCCGCGCGATGCGCACGGCCTCGTCCGCGTTGCGCGCGCCCGAGGTATTGGGCAGCAAGGTTACGCCCTTGGGGATGTAATCGAGGATGTTCGCCGTGCCGCCTTCATTGGCGCGGCGCAGTGCGAGCGTGATGATCTGCGCGCCTGCATGGTGTACGGCGGCGTTGATTAAATCGAGCGAATATTTACCCGAGCCCAGAATAAAGCGGGAAGTGAATTCATGCCCGCCCAGAATCAGCTTATCTTCCATTGTTTTTCTGTTCTCCTTTTTATCATATCTGGATATCTTACGTTTATGGGTCGGTATGTCCGAGCAGCAGCCGCAGCACCATGGTGGCCTGCTGCGCAGCGCAGACGGCGACGCGCGGCGCCATCAGGCCAACGCCGTCCGCGATGTCGCTGGTTCCGTCTCCGCAGACGTACAGCTGCCCGAAACGGCGCTTGGTGCGCATCTGGTTGGTCGAGCCATAGCCTGCCATGCCGTTGCCCGACACAATGGGGGTGTCCGGCAGTTCAGAGAGTAGTGTTTCAATCAGCATGGCTTTCTGGTCGGCGCGGTCGAATGCTTCGCAGACTACATCGCAGCCGGCAAACAGGCGCGCGGCATTGGCCGGGATGATGCGTTCGGTGTGTGGGTCGTATTGCAGATAGGGGTTGATAGCTTCGAGCTGCTCGAGCAAGGCCAGCGTCTTGGGGATACCGATGTCCTTCATCGTGTAGTGCTGTCGGTTGAGGTTGCTTACCGCCACCGTATCGAAATCGACCAGCACCAGCCGTCCCACACCCAGCCGCGCCAGATGCACGGCGATGTTAGAGCCGAGGCCGCCCAGCCCCGCGATGCCGACCGAAGCGTGGTCGAGCTTTTGCTGGATGTCCGCGCCGTGCCGCTCGACGAGCGCGGCGTGCAGTTCTTCTTTCGTCAGATACATGGTTTCAGCCTCCGCCGACGAATTGCACAATTTCAATCACATCGTCCTCGTGCAGCGCCTCTTGTGAAAACCGTGCGCGCGGCACAATTTGTCCGTTGCGCTCGACCGCGACGCGCTGTGGGTCGTGTCCGCGCTGTTCCAGAAGAGACAGAACAGTCATGTCCGGGGAACAGGTGTATATTTCGCCGTTTATCTTCATAAAATCCCTTCTTTCAGGCAATAAAAATACCCCGGTTTCACCATGCGGCAAAACCGGGGCATTGAGTTTTTGCGATGCGACAGCTTCCCTACGATGGTGCTAACCAACAGGTTCAAAAGGTTAGGCTCTCGCCCTCTCAGCCGCTCATCACGGCACCCTTGCTTGCAAATCCAGTATAGACCGGTGGAAAGAGGTTGTCAAGGCGCAAATTCTCTGCTACAATAAAAGAAAACAAATGTTCGATTGGAGGGAAGCCGTGTGGAGCGTACCATTTTGCATTGCGACTGTAATTCGTTTTACGCATCGGTAGAGACCTTGCTCGACCCGACGCTGGCCGATGGGCCGAGTGCGGTCTGCGGCGATCCGGAAAGCCGCCACGGCATCATCCTTGCCAAAAACGAAAAGGCCAAGACATTCGGGGTGCAGACGGCGGAAACCATCTGGCAGGCAAAACGAAAATGCCCCGATTTGCGGCTGGTTGCGCCGCACCGTGAGGAATACGTCAAGTATTCGCGCCGCTGCAACGAGCTGTACCTGCAATACACGGATTTGGTCGACCCATTCGGCATTGACGAGTCCTTTCTGGACGTGACCGGTTCGATGCACCTGTTCGGCACGGGTGAGCAAATCGCGGACGAGCTGCGCCGCCGCATGCGCGAGGAAATCGGGCTGACGATTTCGGTGGGCGTGTCGTTCAATCGCGCGTTTGCCAAGCTGGGCAGCGACTACAAGAAACCGGATGCGACGACCGTCTTTTCGCGTGAGAACTTCCGGGAGCGCGTCTGGCCGCTGCCGGCCAATGCGTTGCTGTATGTTGGCAGGCGCGCCGCCGCGCGGCTCGACGGGCTGGGCATACACACGATTGGCGACTTAGCGGCCTGTGAACCGGTATTTCTGCATAGCATTTTCGGCAAGCAGGGCGATATGCTGCTGCGCTATGCCCGTGGCGAGGATGACGAGCCGGTGCGCTCGTTTTATGCCGAGCGCGAGGTCAAGAGCGTGGGCAACGGCATGACCTTTGCACATAATCTGGTGGGGGAAGAGGCATGCCGCATGGGATTGACCGCGCTGTGCGATAACGTCGGCCGCCGCCTGCGGGCGCGCGGGATGGTGTGCCAAACCGTGCAGATCGGCATTCGGGACCCGGCGTTTCACAACCGCTCACGGCAAGTGACACTCGAGCAGCCAACCAATTCCACCCGCGTGCTGTTTGAAACGTCGCTTGCGCTGCTGCGCGCGCATTGGGCGATGGATAAGCCGGTGCGGCTGCTGTCGGTTACGGCCGCCAACCTGCTGCCGGAAAATCAAGCCTGCGAACAGCTTTCTCTATTTGATGGTCCGCAGCAGGCGCAGACGCGGCAGAAGCAGCGTGAGCTGGATAAGACCGTGGACGCATTGCGGCAGCGGTTTGGAAACCGTTCGGTGATGTTTGCCAACTCGGTGCGGAAAGACAAAAAAGGCGAACCGAAAGAACAAAAAAAGCCGTGAGCATGCAAAGTCTGCGAATCAGCGCTACCATGCCGGCCCTGATTGTTAAGCAACCGAAAGGGCTTGCTGCCCATTAACGTGCTATGCGTCCTTCAGAAAAGCCAGAAAAAACAAAGCTGTCAATGGTAGAGGGGGTATTGTTGTGTCAAAAAATACTTCAGCCCAAAAATAAGAGCGGGCATCTGACGATGCACCGCTCTGTATCAAACGGAATAAGTTCCAGCTTGGGGGAGCTGTTTACACAAGCCGGGACGATTCACTCGGGCTGTCTTTATTGTGATTCCTGCACCTGCTGACGCAGCTTATAGTGCATCAGCTTGCCGGTTGCCGTATGTGGCAACTCGTCAACAATGTGATAAATGCGGGGCCACTTGTAGGAGGACAGCATCGGGCTGTGCACGCAATAGTCCTTGAGTTCTGCCACGCTCAGGGTGTCATCCGACGGAACAACATAGGCCGCGACTACCTCGCCGCGCAGCTTATCCGGCACGCCGATGACCGCGCTTTCCGCGACCTTGGGGTGTTCGTTGAGTACCGCTTCAATCTGGGTGGGGTAGATGTTCTCGCCCGCGGACACAATCATGTCATCCTTGCGGCCGGACACAGTGATAAACTCATTTTCGTCCCACACGCCTACGTCACCCGTGTATAGCCAGCCCTTGTAGAACTTCTGTGCGGTCATCTCGGGATTGTTAAAGTAGCAGAACGCGCTCTTGGCGGGCGAGGAGATGATGATTTCGCCCGGCGTTTTGCCGTCGTGCGGCACGGTTTCCTCGGGCTCGGCGTGACTGCCGTCCTCGTGGATGGCGACCAGCCGCACCTCATCGTCCGTACACGAACGTCCGGCGGAGCCGGCCATATCCGGCAGGTCGAACGGGCGCAGGAAGGTATTCCAGAAGGTTTCGGTTGTGCCGTAGCCGTTGAAAATATTGGGAGTCAAAAGCTGCATGTATTTTTCACATGCGGCTTTCTCAAACGGCGCGCCCATTGTCACAATGCCGCGCAGCGCAGACAGGTCGGCGGGGGTGCGCTCCTGCGTGCGGGCGAGCATCGCGATGATGGTCGGCACACCGATGAGGAAGGAAATCTGATACGTTTCCGCATATTCCAGACAGCGCTTGGGTGCAAAATCGCGCAGAATGACGACCTCGCCGCCTGCATACAGCGTCGGGCACGGACCGCCCGCATGGATGCCGCCTCGGTGGAACCACGGGGTCATATTCATCGTGCGGTCGGTCGGGCCGAGCGGGAAGTGCATCATCACGTCATGCGCGGACAGCACTTCGTTGATATTGTTGATTGGCACGCCTTTGGGACGGTTGGTTGTGCCTGAGGTGTAAAGCCGCGTGGTTTCGTCATAGATGTGCGGCGAAAAATCGATGGGAGGGTTGGTTTCGGGCTGCCCGGCAACATAATCCGTATAGCGGGTATGGTCTGCGGGCGCGGTGGCGTCGCCTTTGTAATCGACCATGATGACACGGGCGGGCTTGTGTTCACACAACTCGAGCGCGCCGCCGGAGAGTTTGCCGAATTCTGCATCATAAAGGAACGCCTTGGGGCGGCTGTCGTCGATTACGAGCGCGATTTCGCCCGCGCCCTGCCGATAGTTGACCGGACAGGCAATGGCGCCGATCTTGTGCGCCGCCAGATAGCAGAACACAAACTCGGGCGAGTTGAGCAGAGTGAACATAACCACGTCATTTTTCCCCACGCCGTCCGTGCGCAGCGCATGCGCCAGACGGTTGGCTTCCGCGTTGAGCTGGGCATAGGTCCAGCGACGGCCGGAGAGAGGGTCGTGCAGTGCGGGGCGGCTGCCGAAGCGGGAGACGTTGCGCAGGAACCCGTTGAGATAGGTGAAGCGCGTTTCAAATGTCTCCCGGAACATGGTGACATCATAGGTATACTGATTTTGCAAAGTGGGGTTCGCCTCATTTCTGGTAGTTACAAACGATAATGCTGGAGTTTTGTCCGCCGAAGCCCAGCGAGTTGGACATCGCGGCGGAGATTTTGGCCGAGCGTGCTTTGTTGGGCACATAGTCAAGGTCACAGTCCGGGTCGGGAGTGGTCAAATGCAGCGTCGGCGGCAGGATACCGGTCTGAATTGCCTTGATGCAGGCAATTGTCTCGGTCAGGCCGCCCGCGCCCATCAGGTGACCGGTCGCGGATTTGGTCGAGGACACCGGAGGCGCGCTTTCCCGTCCGCCGAACACGGATTTCACCGCAAGCGTTTCTGCCTTGTCGCCCAGTGGAGTGGAGGTGCCATGGGCGTTGATATAGCCGATGTCGGATGGCTGCATGCCGGCTTTTTTGAGCGCCAGCTGCATGCAGCGCGCCGCGCCCGCACCGTCCGGACAGGGGGCGGTGACATGGTGCGCGTCCGAGGTGTTGGCATAGCCTGCAAGCTCCGCGTAGATGTGTGCGCCGCGTGCCAGCGCGTGCGCTTCGGTTTCGATCAGCAGCGCGCCGCCGCCCTCTCCGATGACAAAGCCGTCCCGCTCCGCGTCGAACGGACGGCAGGCGGTTTTGGGGTCATCGTTGCGGCGGGAAAGCGCCTTAGCCTGTGACAGGCCGGACACAACTATCGGACACAGGATGCTTTCGCCGCCCACCGCCAGCACGGCGTCCGCCTCGCCGGAGCGCAGCAGCATAGCG
This sequence comes from Candidatus Agathobaculum pullicola, assembly GCF_052117205.1. Lineage (NCBI taxonomy): Bacteria > Bacillati > Bacillota > Clostridia > Eubacteriales > Butyricicoccaceae > Agathobaculum > Candidatus Agathobaculum pullicola. The sequence goes on from NZ_JBQKJP010000014.1 coordinate 40,472, forward strand.
GCGGTCATGATCGCGTCGCCGCCTGCTGAGCAGGCAGTGTTGAGCGTCAGGCTCGGCCCGCGAATGCCGCGCGCAATCGCGATCTGCGCCGCGGCAATATTGCCGATGGTCATGGGCACAAAGCGCGGACCGACACGGTGACCGGCGTCATATGCTGCCTGTGTCTGCGCGACGGTAGTCACGCCGTCCATAGCGGTGCCCATGACGATACCGATGCGCTCCGCTTCCGGCTCAATGACAAGGCCGCTGTCCGCCAGCGCTTCCTGCGCCGCTACGAATGCAAACTGCATAAACGGGTCCATCGTGCGCGCAAGCGTTTTGGGCATATGCTCGGCGGGGTCAAAGCCCTTCAGTTCAGCGGCGATTTGCACCGGTAGGTTGGATGCGTCAAAGCGTGTGATTCGGTTGATGCCGCAATGGCCGGAAACCAGCGCCTCCCAGTAGGCCGAAACACCGATGCCAATGGGTGTCAGCGCGCCCATGCCTGTGATGACCAGTTTCTTTTCTTTCATAGTATTTCCCCATCTTAATATAAAGACTTCCACGCGTTTTTTGCGACAGTTTTGCACTGCCGTATAGCAAAACGGTGGATATTGATATATTTTTCTTATCTATTATACCAGAAAGTGGTGAAAAGTAAAAGTGCATTTCAGGTGAGGATTGCACGTTATGTAGTATTGTAGCCTGTGATTGTACATATATTCAGCAAATACGGGCCGGTGAAAACCGGTCCGCATGTTGCAGAGCAGAGCGTGGGAGAAAACCAGTCTGGCGTCAGGCTATTCTTCGATGGATAAGCGCTCGGTAATGATAGGTTTCATGGCGCTGCGGAGCGATGCGTGGGACAGCGGGCTTGAGAAGCATAAACGGGGCACGGTTTCCACCGCCAAAGGGTGGCAAACCATGCCCCGCATGATGCAAGAAAAGGAGGTATTTACTTTTCGTCGGGAGTATTGTTTTTTCCGATTTGCTTTGCTTTGCAAATCAGCTGTGTGGTGGTGCCCATCGGGCAGTAGACGCACCAGCTGCGCGGCTTGAACAGAATCATCGTAATAAAGCCAAGCAGTGTTGAGGTCAGCATCACACTGTAAAAGCCGAAAGCAAACTGCGAAACGCCGGGATGCAGCATCTCACCGTGATATGCCCACTGCCACGGAACCTTAAACGTCCACAGAAGGGTTACAACCTCCTTAAGATTGGACGCTCCCGCAAACACCAGATAGGTATTCCACAGCATTTGGAAGAACATGGCGAAGAAGAAAATGAGAAAACCATAGCGGAACCACTTGCTCTTCATCCACTTTGGGATATCCCGCTTGCGGGACAGACCAAAGCGGCCGCCCAGCAATCCCAACAGCTGGCCTCTGCCGCAATACCGGTTGCAGTAGCCCTTTGTGCCCGATGCAACCGAGATAATGAGCGGAATGAAAAAGCACAAAAGCCCCAGCCATGCAAACAGGATGTTGAAAAAGCCGAGTGTTAGGTACACCAAGGTTACTATCCACAGATAATCATACCATTTCTTTTTCATACCGTTACCTCCTGAATGGTAATAATCGATGCCGGGCACTCTTTGGCACATTTACCGCAGCCGACACATTTGTTGATATCCACTACTGCGTGAATTCCCTTGTATATAGTGATGGCATGCAGCGGGCATATCTTTGCGCAGCAACCGCATGCAACGCACTGTTCTTGTAAAACAGTAGCTTTGCGGGGTATTCTTTTTTCATTTGCCATGATGAAACCTCCAAGTTACAGAATATGTTTTCCTTACTGTCTGCATCAAGAGTGAGTTATGTTGCAGCATATGCGACACAATGTGCGTTTTGACTGCTTTTGCGGTCGCACTTATGGAAAATAGTATATCGGAAAAACGCCGCTGTTTCTGTGTGTCAATCACAGAAACGTCGGGTAACGGGGTGGCGGATTGATTGACCTGTGCCGTGAAATGTGTTACTTTATCGGTATCGGACATATAAACAATTAACTGCATATAAAGGAGATGGAGCGATGCTGCAAAACGAGTCCTGCGAGGCGTACCTCAAACAGTGCGCGTTCTGGGAGCATTTGGATGAAAAAGAAAAGCAGCAGCTGTGCGAGAATACGTTTTCTGCCCATTATCACAAGGGAGCCACGGTTCATGGCGGAAATACGGATTGCATCGGCGTTTTACTGGTGAAACAGGGGCAGCTGCGCACCTATATGCTCTCGGAAGAAGGGCGCGATGTGACACTGTATCGTCTATTCCCAGGCGACACTTGCATTTTGTCTGCTTCCTGCGTGCTGGATGCCATAACCTTTGATGTTTTCATAGATGCCGAGGAGGATACGGATGTTCTTTTGATAAATTCTGCGGTTTTTCATCAAATCGCCGAAGAAAATATCTATGTGAAATGCTTTGGTTATGAATTGGCGACCACACGTTTTTCCGATGTCATGTGGGCCATGCAGCAAATTCTGTTTATGGGCGCAGATAAACGTCTTGCGATCTTTCTGTGGGATGAAATCGCCAAGACGGGAAGCGACAGCATTAAAATGACCCATGAACAAATTGCGCGTTATATGGGAAGCGCACGGGAAGTGGTGTCGCGGATGCTCAAATACTTTGCCGGGGAAGGAATTGTTGCGCTTTCCAGGGGAGAAATCCGAATTATGGACAAAGAAAAGCTCCATAAGCTGATTTATGAGACGTAACACAGACACAACTCTTTCGATGCGGCAAAATGAACCGTCCCGGTTTGTGCGGAAAGCACAAACCGGGGCGGTTCAAACATAAGGGTGATGTGATGGTGTCAAAGGAAATATACGCAGCTTGCAATGCGTTATAAAGGCTTAGGGAGCGTCACTGCTTTTCACATCTCCCGTGTCGGAAATCCGCTCTGTTCCTGAAAGAGCGGGGGCGCCGGATCGCGGATAAAGGGATCGATAGAACCGTGATCCGCCGGGATATACCTTTACTTTTTCAAAGCCATGCTGCATCAGGATTCGGGCGGCGTTGTAAGCGCGCACGCCAATGGCGCAGAAGGTGATGATTTCCTTTTCGGGACTGAGCTCCTGCAAGCGGCTGCGTAGTTCACCCAATGGGATGTGAACGGCGTTGGGCACAGCATATGCCATGACTTCGGCGTTTTCACGCACATCCAGTAAAACAGCGTCGTCATTTTCCTTGGAAAGATCCCAGTTGGAAAACGTCACCAGATGACGCAGGACGTTTTCCGCGACAAAGCCCGCCATATTCACCGGATCCTTCGCAGAGGAGAACGGAGGTGCGTATGCCAACTCCAGATTTTTCAAGTCCCGAACGCCTGCGCCCAAACGCATGGACACAGCCAAGGTGTCGATGCGTTTGTCTACGCCGTCACGGCCGACAATCTGCGCACCGAAAATCTCAGATCCATCCATGGAGAAGAGCAGTTTCAACGTCAGCGGCACCGCTCCGGGGTAATAGCCGGCATGAGAATTTTGCGTTATGATAATGCTTTCGTAGTCTGTGCCTTTTTTCAGACCGAGCTTTTGCAGTGTTTTTTCATTTGCACCGGTAGAGGCTGCGGCCAGATCGAATACTTTGGCAACGCTTGTGCCTTGCGTGCCCTCATAGATTTCCTGCCCTCCGGCGATATTGTCTGCCGCAATGCGGCCCTGCTTGTTGGCTGGCCCAGCCAAAGGAACCATAGTGCGATTTCTAAAGGTGAAATCCTCTACCTCGATGACATCGCCAACCGCATAGATGCAAGCGTCCGAGGTGCGGAGCGATTCATCCACACAAATACCGCCGCGCTCATTGAGCAAGAGTCCGGCATCTTTCGCCAGCTGGCTGTTGGGGCGAACACCGATTGCCAGAATAACAATTTCGGCTTCCACCTTTTTGCCGCTGTTTAAAACCATGGTGACCGAATGATCGTTTTCTTCAAAAGCAGCTACGCCATCGCCCAGATAAAGGTCGACACCATTCTCGCGGATGTTTGCATGGAGCATGGCGGCCATTTCGGGGTCGAGCGGCGTCATGACCTGATCGGCGGCCTCGATCAAAGAGACGGTAAGGCCGACGTGGCGAAGGTTTTCAGCCATCTCCAGACCGATGAAGCCACCGCCGATGACCGCTGCTGTTTTTGCATACTGCTGCGTAACGGCCAAACGAATCCGATCGGTATCGTTTACCGTCCACAGCGTCTGAATACGTTCGGACGCAATACCGGGAATCGCAGGACGCAGCGGGGAAGAGCCGGTTGCTATCACCAAAGTATCGTAAGACTCCTCGTAGGTTTCACCGCTGTCCAGTCTCTTGACCGAAACGATTTTTTTATCCCGATTAATTGATACGACTTCATTTCGGACGCGGACATCAATGTTGAATTTCTTCTTCATCGCTTCCGGGGTTTGCACCAGAAGGGCGTTTCTCGACGCAATCACACCGCCTACATGATACGGCAAACCACAGTTGGCATAAGAGATGTAATCGCCCCGCTCGATTATGATGATTTGAGCGGTTTCATCTAACCTTCTCAGTCTGGCGGCGCAGCTGGCGCCACCGGCCACACCGCCAATAATTACAGTTTTTTTCATATGATGATCTCCTTACCCCATTCTCAATCGTCGTGCGCGGCAGTTCCGCAAAAACCAACGGAAAGGAACTCCTTTCCGTTGGTTCAGTTCAATACTTATCGTATCATGCTCATGATTGCTTCTTTGGGCTGAACACCGACAGACTGCTGCACAATCTTTCCGTTTTTCATGAAAACCAGTGTCGGAATACTCATCACGCCAAACTGACGCGCCAGCTCCGGCTGCTCATCCACATTGACTTTTCCGATTTTTACATCGGAAATTTCATCCGCAATCTTGTCGATGACAGGAGAAAGCATTTTGCAGGGGCCGCACCAGCTTGCCCAAAAATCAATGAGAACGGGCTGCTCGGAAGTCAGAACCTCAGAATCAAAATTTGTATTGGTAATGGTTAAAACAGACATTTTTAAGCGCTCCTTCATGTATCTTGTTGATGGTTATAGTATAGCCATCCGGTATGTCTGATTCTGTAATTCAGTCACAAAAAGAGAGAAGGGATTGAGGGCGCGAGTGTTTTAACAAATCCTCCAAGCGGGTGAGCGGAAGAAGGGGCGCAAAGAGCGTTTACGATTAGAACAAATTGGTATTTATTTTCTGAAAAGGGTTGACATATAAAATGCGGTACGCTATAATACCTGTAAACCAATCGAAAAAGTAGGTAATCATAGAAGGGGTGATTCGGTATGCAGAGCATTTTCTTTCATCTTCTGCGAAGCAACTTCCGCTGTGGACGAATGCTATACTCCCGGACTGACAAGATGGCCGGGCGCTTTGTAACGCCCACAACTTCCCTCTATTGTTGCTGAATCAGAGGTATTGCCATGTTGCGGTCCGGGAGCTGTTGCAAGTTTCCGGGCTTTTTCTTTGCCCAAATCAAAATAAAAACGTTGAAATGAGGTACATACCATGAATAACTATAAATTTGAGACCCTTCAGCTTCATGTTGGACAGGAGCAGCCCGATCCCGCGACCGATGCGCGTGCGGTACCGATTTATCAGACCACATCCTATGTGTTCCGCAACAGCCAGCACGCAGCCGACCGCTTTAGTCTGGCGGATGCCGGAAATATCTATGGTCGCCTGACCAATTCCACCCAAGATGTTTTGGAAAAGCGCATTGCGGCGTTGGAGGGCGGCGTTGCAGCACTGGCGACCGCATCAGGTGCAGCCGCGATTTCCTATACCATTCAGGCGCTGGCGCAGGCGGGGGAGCATATTGTCGCGCAGAAGACCATCTATGGCGGCACCTACAACCTGCTGGCCAATACACTGCCTCAGTACGGCATCACGACCACCTTTGTCGATGCGCATAATCTGGCCGAGGTGGAAGCGGCTATTCAGCCCAATACCAAGGCGATCTATCTTGAAACGCTGGGGAATCCGAACTGCGATATCCCGGATATTGATGCGCTGGCAGAGTTGGCACATCAGCATGGCCTGCCGCTCGTTATTGACAACACCTTCGGTACGCCTTATCTGATCCGTCCGATCGAGCACGGTGCGGACATCGTCGTACATTCCGCCACAAAGTTCATCGGCGGCCATGGAACTACTCTGGGCGGTATCATCGTGGACTCTGGTAAATTTGATTGGGCGGCATCGGATAAGTATGCCCCGATCAGCCAGCCCAACCCGAGCTATCACGGCGTGTCCTTCACCCAGGCTGCCGGTCCGGCGGCGTTTGTCACCTACATTCGCGCTATTCTGCTGCGTGATACCGGCGCGGCAATCTCGCCCTTTAATGCGTTTCTGCTGCTTCAGGGCGTTGAAACATTGTCACTCCGTATCGAGCGCCATGTAGAGAACGCCAAAAAGGTGGTTGCGTATCTGGCCAAGCACCCGCTGGTCGAGCATGTCAACCATCCGTCCCTGCCTGATCATCCGCAGCATAACCTGTATGAGAAATATTTTCCCAACGGCGGAGGATCGATCTTCACTTTTGCGATCAAGGGCGGCACGGCAGAAGCGCATCGGTTCATCGATAGTCTGCAAATCTTCTCCTTGTTGGCAAATGTCGCGGATATGAAGAGTCTGGTGATCCATCCGGCGACAACGACTCACTCTCAGCTTTCTCCCGAGGAGCTGGCAGATCAGGGCATTCAGCCTAACACGATCCGACTTTCCATCGGAACCGAGCATATCGATGACATCATCGCCGATTTGGAAAACGGCTTTGCCGCTGTCAAGTGAGAAAAGAGAAGCTGTGTCATAGGAATATGGGCACCCCAGCTATATTTTGGCGCGATATCTTTATGCCACCATGGCTTTGTGAAGGTTAGCGTCGCATACGGTATGGAGTCGAGATTCGGACTACACAGCGTCCCGGTCTGTCGCTTGGAACCACTGGTGCGACGCCGGGTTAAACAGCGCCGCCAGCAGGAGGAACAGGCGGCAAAAGCGGAACGCTCCCAAGAACTGAAAAAGGGGCAGCAAGAGAGAAGTAAGGCTGAAAAGCGGGTGTTTACCGCCGGAAAGCAAGCAGGGCTTCTCATGGCTGAGAAGGTGGAACGGCTGGATGCAGCCGCAGTCGGAAACATCCAGAAATTTCAAAAAGCATCTGGAAAAGTAAGGAGTAGAGTGAGTGTGCTTGCTCCAAGCATTAACTTTTTTAGAAAAATGTCGATACAGAAACTGACATCCGCTGAGACCCCCGCCGGGTTGTATCCCCTAATTGAGACAGAAAATGGGAGGAATTGCGCAATGATTGACCAAATGAAGGTGCTCAGAATCTGCTCCACCATCGTCAGCGCTGCCATAGCGCTATATGCAGTGATTTACGCTCTCTCCGGTAGCTGGCTGCTGGTTGCGATGCTTTTAGTGATGGGAGCCATACTGCTAATCCCGTGTCGGCTCCTGAACCGGCCTGAGACCATCCGTCCTTTGAGTTCCTTCATGGTGGTCTGGATTGGCATTGTCATCTTCGTCACGCAAATGTTTTCTCAAGAGCTGGCGCCGGGAACAGCTCTGTACGTCTGCTGCATGGCGCTTTCGGCGCTGTTCTTGTCCCGACCGCTGGTGCGGCTATCCTGCGTCAGCAACGTGGTGCTTTTCGTTGCCGAGTGCGTCATCCTCAGCGTGCAGAAGGGCCAGCCGATAGAGGCGCCCATGGTTTTGGGCGAGTGCCTGTTGGCAATTCTCGTGGCGTATATTCTTCTGGATCAATGCGTGAAGAACTGCAACTTCTACCTTACTGAGGCTAATACGCAGAAAGACTCCTCCACCCGTCTCCTTTCAGAGCTGGATGAAAAGCAGAAACAGAATCAGCAGGTTCTGGATAGCCAGCAACAGCTGCTGGCACAAATTGTTCAGGTATCCGCGCAAGTCTCCCAAGAGGCCAAAAGTCTGGCTGACCAGTCTGAAAATCTGGCTACCGGATCCACCAGTCAGGCGGCTTCCGTCGCCAATGTCTCCACAGCCGTGGAAAAAATTTACCAGCAGATTTCCGACACGGCCAGTCAGGCTGCCCAGGTGCGCAGTGCGTCAGAAACCATGCGCCGGAACGCTGGTGACGGCGACACCCAGGTTCAGGCCCTGCTTGCCTCCATTTCGGACATTGAATCCAGTGTGCAGTCCATCGAATCCGCTATCAATTCTATTCAATCCTTGGCGTTCCAGACCAATATCTTGGCGCTGAACGCTGCTGTGGAGGCGGCCCGCGCTGGCACATCTGGCAAGGGCTTTGCCGTGGTGGCCGATGAGGTTCGCAATCTGGCAAGCCACAGCAGCGAGGCTGCCCAGCAGATTATTGAGGTTCTCTCCAGTTGCCGGGATGCTGTCAGCTCTGGCAGCACTGTGGCCACACAGACCTCCGCCGTCATGGGACGGATTCGGGAGAGCGTAGAGACGGTCGCCGCCCAGTCCGTTCGCATCTCAGAACGGACTACCGCACAGTTGGATGCGGTCAATGGCATTAAGGAGGATCTGCAGCGTGTCTCCGATGTGGTTCAGTCTAACGCCGCCGCTTCTCAGCAGTGCTCCGCCATGGTGCGAGAACTATCGGAGCAGGCACATATGCTGGATAAGCTGAGCAAGGCATAATTTGAATAACATTTAAACCGCTAAGGGCAGCCGAGAAAATCGACTGCCCTTTTTCTATGCCTGCGGGCAGGAAGGAGCGACCACCCATGACAAAACCGAGAGAAAACCGGTGACAAACTGGCCGTAGGGATTGAGGACAGGAAGAAAAAGCGGCAATTTGAAAGCCGGGGAAAAAGGTGTTGCGGCAAAGCGATCCTAAGAGGAACGCAGAATGCACGGCGGGAAAAGCGAATAATCCTTTTGGAACAAAGGGCGCACTGATACATCCTTGCGGGTGTGTGCGCGCGTCGTCGCAAAGTCTGATTAGTCCGATTGCCTTCGTTTCTGCCTTGCGGCGAAAACTGCGTCCGCTCCATTGCGCCGCCTTTCCTCACAAAATAGTACACCTCCCCGGTGTTTGTGCTATCGAATGTTGCGATATAATGATATTTTGTTGAGAAATCGATATATTTGTGGTAGAATTATTTCTTGAGGGTGGATTGCAAAAGTAACTTCCAATTTGCACGATTTGCTTCCGGACTTCGAAAAGCCTTGCAAGATTAAATTCCGGGAAAGAAGCATTACCCCCTCAAACCCGGAAGTTAGTTTTACAAACAATACCGAAACCGGAATTTACTCTTGCAAAGGGAATTGTCTTTCCACAGAACCGGAAATGAAATTCTTTACATAGATCAGGTTCGGTTTCCCAAGTCCCTGTCGCTTGCGTTCTATCAGACCGCATTTCTTTTCCAGCTCATCCAGCAGCTTCACCGCTTTCTTTTCAGCACAGCCTAACGCACCTTTGATTTCTTCTATGGTGAATATGATATAGACACGGCCTTCCTCGTCCAGCCAACCGTTCCGGGCTGAGAGGTTCATGCGGTCAAGCAGAATACCGTAAAGCAGCTTGGCATCGGTTGATACATTCCAGAAGCAATCCTCGGTGAATAGCACCTTCGGAACACGGTAGAATGCGAACATCTCCGCTTGCTGCCCATAGAAATAATCATACGTCACTCATCCTCACCACCTCTTTCTGCGGGAAATACTCTTTTTTCAGAGGGGTTCTGCGGAAAGTCGTATCCTTCAGTTTGTACGGACATCTGACAAAATAGCAGAAGCGGTACTTCCATCGGGGCTGATAATACTCGCAGTCTTTGCAGCATTTCGGCTTGTCACGGCGATTGCGTTCATACTCATACATATCAACGCACCCCCACTTCCTTCATAATCTTCCTGGTACACCAGCCGATGCAGGGATGATCCCGCCCATAAGGACAACCTTCACATTCCGACTTCGGCTTTGGGGATACGGAGATTAAGTAGTAACATTTTTCTTCGCCCAGACAGCAGCCCGTTTTATTGTTTTTCCAGAAATGGCAGTAACGGCAGTCGTTTGGCTTGTCTGGGGAATAGACGATCTTACTCAAAAATCAAACCTCCAATCTTTCAGATTTACCCATGAATTTTGGACATAAAAAAAGAGCGTCTATCCATCCCCGATACAGGGGCAAATAGACGCTCTATGTACATGGTAATATTCAATTTTATTTCTTATAACGGCTTAGCACTCGGAACATCCGCCTTTTGTATTAGCAAGGTTTTTAGCACGATTTTTCGCCTAATTAGCTGGAAGGGCATTTTCATTAGCAAAAACGGCCCTTTTTCTGCTAATGATTAGCAGGATTTTTTGTCTTATCACAGCAGTTCGATTTTTTAGGGCTTGTCAAAAATCAGAATTTGAAGTAAAATTTGAAAACATAATTTCGTCTCAGCAATCACACTGGAATTTGTTAAAAAAGCCGAAAACCCTTGAAAACAAAGGCTTTCGGCGTTGTTTGCTGGCGTCGCTAAGAGGATTTGAACCTCCGGCCTACCGCTTAGGAGGCGGTCGCTCTATCCAACTGAGCTATAGCGACGTATGGCCATCTATGATTATAGCCCGACAAAAGTCGAACTGCAATCCCTTATTCAATTTTTCTCCGGTGGCCGTTGTAACGTAACCTTAGGAGGCGACCGCTCTATCCAACTGAGCTACGGGGGCTTATACAGAAATTATTCAATTTTGCAGGGCTCCAGGATTCGAACGATTCGATTTTTAGGAGGCGACCGCTCTATCCAACTGAGCTACGGGGGCTTATACAGAAAATATTCAATTTTGCAGGGCTCCAGGATTCGAACGATTCGATTTTTAGGAGGCGGTCGCTCTATACAACTGAGCTACAGGGGCATATACTTTATTCTGCGCCACGGGAGTGTGCAAAGTGCTGTTGGGTTGGCAAGTAGAAACACATCGCAGGCTATTTATTTATCTTACTGCATTTGAAATAAAATGTCAATCAAGCAGCGAGAGAAAATTAGAACAAAAAAAGGGTCAAAAACTTTGTGAAAAGAAAAACATTGCGTGTCGAATGAGAACATGCTATGATACAGTTATGTAAAATGGGGGAGTAGGTATAGTTTGACTCAATCCTCTGTTTTTCGGCTATAAGGAGGGCATATTTGTGAAACAAATGCATATCACCGAAACTGTGCTTCGTGATGCACAGCAGTCGCTGATCGCAACCCGTATGCCGTTTGATGACTTTGAAGCCGTGCTGGATGAAATGGATAAGGCCGGCTATCATTCTATCGAATGCTGGGGCGGTGCGACCTTCGACAGCTGCCTGCGTTATCTGAACGAGGACCCTTGGGAGCGCCTGCGAAAAATCAAGTCGCACATGAAAAATACCAAGCTGCAAATGCTGCTGCGCGGACAGAATTTGTTGGGATATCATCATTATTCGGATGATACGGTGCGCCGGTTTGTACGCAAGAGCGTGGAAAACGGTATGGACATCATCCGTATTTTCGATGCGCTCAACGATTTGCGTAACATCGAGACCGCTGTGGACGAGTGCCTGAAGGCGGGCGGACATGCACAGGGCTGTATCTGCTATACGCTCAGCCCGATTCACAATCTGGATATGTTTGTCTCACTGGGCAGACAGATCGAGCGGATGGGCTGTAATTCTCTGTGTATTAAGGATATGGCGGGTATCATGTCGCCGCAGGAGTGCTATGATCTGGTCACTGCGCTGCGGAAGAACATCCGGCTGCCCATCTATGTGCATACGCATGCGACGACAGGGCTGGGCTATATGACCTACCTCAAGGCCGCCGAAGCGGGTGCGGCCGGCATCGACTGTGCGACCTCCTGCTTCTCGGGCGGTACCAGTCAGCCTGCAACCGAGTCGGTGGTTTACGCACTCCGGCAAATGGGCTATGACTGCGGCGTCAATGCGCAGGAGCTTAACCGCATCAACAATTTCTTCCTGCCGATCAAGGATAAGTTTGCAGCAAACGGTATGTTCGATCCATATGTCCTGTCCACCAAGACGGATGCGCTGATCTATCAGATTCCGGGCGGTATGCTGTCGAACCTGGTGGCGCAGCTCAAGTCGCAGAATGCAATCGATAAGCTGGATGCGGTGCTGGATGAAACGCCTCGCGTGCGTGCTGATTTGGGTTATCCGCCGCTGGTGACGCCGCTGAGCCAGATGGTCGGCGTACAGGCGACCGTGAACGTTTTGCTGGGTGAGCGCTATAAGTCCATCGGCAAGGAAATAAAGAACTATATCAGGGGCGAATACGGAAAAGCGCCCGGTAAGATTAATCCGGAGTTGGCGCAAAAGGTGTTGGGCGATGAGCAGCCCATGACCGGCCGCTATGCGGAGAGTCTGGAGCCGGAGTTTGAGGTAGCCAAGGCGTATCTGGGCAGCCGTGCACGCTGCGACGAAGATGTGCTTTCTTTCATCGCCTTTCCGCAGCAGGCCGAGCAGTATTTCGATCGTCGTGAAAAAACCTTCACGGCAAGCTATTCGTTTAAGGAGGTCGGCTGATTATGGTTCGCGATCCTTTGAGTCAGTTGGATGCGCTGGTTGTGGCGTTATCCGGTTTTGTCATCGTGTTCCTCATGCTGGCATTGCTGTGGGGAGTCATTTTGGTCATTTCTCGCGCGGTATCCGGTATGGAGCGTCATCAGGTGCCCGCCATGTCTGCGTCGATGCAGGCGACCGCTTCGGCGCGTGGAGCAGCATCGGCTGCGGCATCGCCGCAGGTGGTGCTGGAGGGCATCGACGAGACGCAGGCGGCTTGTGTGATGGCGATTGTCAGCCATGAAACGGGCATCCCGATCGATCAGCTTGTGTTTAAATCCATCAAGGCGGTTTAAGGGGGAAATAAACGATGAAATATATGGTTACGCTCAACGGGAAACAGTATGAAGTGGAAGTGGAAAAAGGTTCAGTCAGTGCGGTAGCCGTTGGTAAAGCACCGGCTGCGCCGACGGCGGCACCGGCCGCGCCCGCTGCCGCTCCGGCGCCTGCCGCCGCCCCGGCATCTGCCGCGCCGGCAAGCGGTGAGGTCGTATCCGCGCCGATGCCCGGTACCATTTTAGATGTGCGCTGCACAGCGGGACAGGCTGTGAAGGCGGGTGACGTGCTGTTCATTCTGGAAGCGATGAAAATGGAAAACGAAATCTGCGCGCCGCATGACGGTACGGTAGGTTCGGTCAGCGTACAGAAGGGCGCGACGGTGGAAACCGGCGCGGCGCTTTGCACGATGTAACGGGAGGCGCAGGAATATGCAATTTTCGTTTATCGGTGCGCTGGGGGAGATTCTGGCAGGTTCGGGCTTTGCCGCGATGGCGGATGATCCGCGCAGCCTGATCATGATTCTGATTTCCTTTGTGCTGCTATATTTGGGTATTGGCAAGAAATTTGAGCCGCTGCTGCTGATTCCGATTGCGTTCGGTATGCTGCTGGCAAACTTCCCGATTACGGGTCTGCTCAATGCGCCGACGGCGACCTCCAGCCCGGGCATGCTGTGGGTGTTCTATCAGGGCGTGGAGCATGCGATTTATCCGTCAATTATTTTCCTCGGTATCGGCGCGATGACGGACTTTGGTCCGCTGATTGCGCGTCCGTCCTCGCTGCTGCTGGGTGCGGCGGCACAGCTGGGTATTTTCGCCGCGTTCCTGCTGGCGTTGGCACTCGGTTTCCCGGGCGCAGTAGCCGCCGCCATCGGCATCATCGGCGGCGCGGACGGTCCGACCGCCATTCTGGTTGCCTCGCGTTTGGCGCGTGATTATCTGCCCGCAATCGCTATTGCAGCGTATTCGTATATGGCGCTCATTCCGATGATTCAGCCGCCGCTCATGCGCTTGTTGACCACCAAGGAGGAGCGCGAGGTCAAGATGGAGCAGCTTCGTCCGGTTTCCAAGACTGAAAAAATCGTATTCCCGATCGCGGTAGCAACCGTGGTCATTCTGCTGATTCCGGATACCGCACCGCTGATTGGCATGCTGATGCTGGGCAATCTGCTGCGTGAGTGCGGCGTGACCGAGCGCTTGTCTGACACCGCGCAGAATGCGTTGTGCAACATCGTGACCATCTTCCTCGGCCTGTCGGTTGGCTGCAAGGCGGTTGCCAGCACGTTCCTGACGTGGGATACCATCAAAATCATCATTCTCGGCCTGATTGCGTTTATGTTCTCCACCATCGGCGGCCTGATTTTTGGTAAGATCATGTGCAAGCTGACCGGCGGCAAGGTCAATCCGCTGATCGGTTCCGCGGGTGTTTCCGCAGTACCGATGGCAGCGCGCGTGTCGCAGGTCGAGGGGCAGAAAGCCAATCCGGCCAATTTCCTGCTGATGCACGCCATGGGCCCCAATGTCGCAGGCGTTATTGGTTCTGCAGTGGCTGCGGGTTTCATGCTCAAGGTTTTCGGTGTATAAGAAAAATCAGTCCATGCGTCAAAGGACGCCGGTATGCTCCGGCGTCCTTTTTTTGCCCTTGTTGCGGTCTGATAATATCCAATGGGAAAGAAATCGATCGATTGTTGACAAAGAATGAAGAAATGCTATAATGAAATAAGAAATGAACAGGTGGTCTTTATTGTGCAGGTGTTAAAGGATGAACTTCGGCATAAGATTTTGCTGGAAGCGGAGCATTTGTTCTTGCAGCGGGGATACGACCGCACATCCCTGCAAATGATTGCGGATAAGGTCAATATCAGCAAGAGCAACTTGTATCATTATTTCAAAAACAAAGAGGAATTGTTTTATGAACTGACCGACGGGGCGGCGGCGGGACTGAAAAAGCTGATTTTGCGCTTGAAAGATAAGCGGTTTGATCTGCGTACCGGTCAGCGGGAATATCAGGTGCTGCTGACCGAAGAGGTCATTTCGCTGCTTCTGGCGGAAAAGTACGGGCTGCTGCTCATCATGGAGCAGTCCCACGGCACGCGGTACGAGGATCTTCGTAAGAGCATGATTGACCTGCTGGCGGCTAAGGCCGCTCCACTGCTTGCAGATGAGGATAACAGTATGCTGCTGGCGCAGATTATGGCCCGTAACTTGCTGGATGGCACCGTGCAGATTCTCAAAAACCGTGTTCGACCGCGCGAGGTGCGCACGAACCTCAATCGTCTGGTGGAATATCATACCAATGGCATCAATGCGCTGCTCAAGTGAGAGCAGCGCATTGTTTTTGTGTTATGCAGACGCTCTGATGGGACGGGCTGCAAACAACGACATAAGCCGCGTTCTACACGGCCGAGATGGCGCATAGATTGGGAGTAACGAAAGCGTCAACAGGTCAGGGGGGACGATGGTGAAAGGCTTACCAGAGGAGCGCACAATCCGGCTGGCACAATATATGATTCAGGAAGGAGCGACGGTACGACAGACTGCGGCGCAATTTGGCGTATCCAAGTCAACGGTACATAAAGATATTACCACGCGGCTGAAAAAGCTCAATGCGGTGCTGTACGAGCAAGTACAGGCCGTTTTACAGACCAATAAGGAGGAGCGTCATATTCGCGGCGGAATGGCGACACGGGAGAAATATCGGGCGCAAGCTGCCGATGTGCGGACGAAGAGAATGGGGGAAAAAAACAGCCATCCCTGAAGCATGGGATGACTGTATCGTGCTCATATCAGAGCAGCTTGAGTTCATGTGCGCAGGACGCACAGATGTTTTTGCCCTTGTAATGAATAATATCTTTTGCGTTACCGCAGAAGATACAAGACGGCTCATATTTTTTCAGAACAATCTGATCGCCGTCTACGTAAATTTCCAGGGCATCCTTGACGTCTATGTTCATCGTACGGCGCAATTCAATGGGCAATACGATACGGCCAAGTTCATCCACTTTTCGGACAATACCGGTAGACTTCATGTGTGAAACACTCCTTCATTTCTTTTCAGTCGAATCTTATATCACCAAAACCCCACAAGGGGAGCTTGGACAAAAGGGAGGGTTGTGCGGATGCTATCCGCAATTTGGGTTGTATTTTTGGTTTTGGCGCTGATCTGCGGCGCATTGACCGGACGGCTCGATGCGGTGACGACAGCGGTCGGCACCGGAGCCGGGGAAGCGGTCACGCTCATTATCAGCATCGCCGGTCTGATGTGCTTCTGGAGCGGCATCATGGAGCTGGTACAGGCATCCGGACTGGCGGAAAAGCTATCCCATATGCTGATGCCAATGCTGCGCCCGCTGTTCGGAAAAGCATCAGCGGATCGGGAAGCCATGGAGGCGGTCAGCGCCAACGTCGCGGCCAATCTGTTGGGATTATCCAACGCGGCCACACCGCTGGGTCTGCGCGCAGCAGATCGGCTGTATACCCTGGAGGGGCGTCACGGCTCTCCGGATACCGTCTTAACATTGATCACCTTAAATACAGCATCCATCCAATTGATTCCTTCTACTGTCGCTGCCATCCGTGCCGCATGCGGCGCTTCATCGCCCTTTGATATTATGCTACCTGTTTGGGGCGCATCCATTTTCTCGGTGGCGGTGGTGCTGATCAGCGGTAGGCTGATGCGACCGTGGTTCCGTGCGGGAAATTAGAGGGAAATGTTTGGTTGGATTACAATTTGTATTATTACATAAAGCAGACACAAAAGATGTAGAATTACCTGTTATTTCCAAAATTATTTTCCAAAATTTGAAATTAAGGTCAAAAATGATGGAAAGGAGTACGTAGAAGGGTTGTGCAGACAACACTAATCCCGATGCTGCTGGCAGCAATCGGCTTATACGCATTGTATAAACATGTAGATGTGTTCCCAGTATTCTTGCGCGGGGCGCAAAAAGGGCTACAGACAGCGGTGGGCATCCTACCCACGCTGGTGGGGATGCTGACGGTGGTCTATATGCTGCGGGCTTCCGGGGCAATTGATTTGGCAGCGGGCTGGTTGGCGCCATTGTTTGGGGTGTTTGGTATTCCCAAAGACTGTGTAGCACTTGCGCTGCTCAAACCGATCAGCGGCGGCGGTGGCCTTGCGCTGGGCAGTGAACTGATTGGGCGATATGGGCCGGACAGTTACATCGGTCGGGTCACAGCAGTGATGCTGGGGGCCTCGGAGACCAGCTTGTATACAATTAGTGTTTATGGTGGATACTTGGGATTGAAGCAAATGAGATATGCCATACCCGCCGCTTTATGTGCAGATTTGGCTGCATTTGCAACTTCTGCCGCATTAGTAAGATTTTATTTCCCACATGTTTAATATTATATCCTGTTTGTGGTGCTGTCAAGAATTATGCGCAAAAATGTTTGCAGATTCTGGCTGAATGAGGTCAGCCGGCAATAGAGACGTCTTCCAGAGCCGCCTCCAAGTGCTTCATATTCATGTA